>NZ_LOKY01000048.1:0-291122 GCF_002211315.1 Rhizobium sp. R693
AAATAACAGAAGTTGTTTCTTCCGACACCTTCAAGCGGCCGATCTATGCCGGCAACGCCATCCAGACGGTACAGACGACCGACGCCAGACGCGTCATCACCGTGCGCACCGCCTCGTTTGCCGCCGCGGCCGAAGGTGGTTCGGCTCCGGTCGAAACCATTGCCGCTGCGGCCAATCCTGACCTCTCGACCTTCGTCAAGGATGCCCTGTCGGCCTCCGACCGCCCCGAACTGACCTCGGCGAAGATCATCATCTCCGGTGGCCGCGCACTCGGCTCGGCGGAGAAGTTCAGAGACGTCATCCTGCCGGTGGCCGACAAGCTCGGTGCTGCCGTCGGTGCCAGCCGTGCCGCCGTCGATGCCGGTTATGCCCCGAACGACTGGCAGTCGGCCAGACCGGCAAGGTCGTCGCCCCTGATCTCTATATCGCCTGCGGCATCTCCGGTGCGATCCAGCATCTCGCCGGCATGAAGGACAGCAAGGTCATCGTCGCCATCAACAAGGACGAGGAGGCGCCGATCTTCCAGGTCGCCGACTACGGTCTCGTCGCCGATCTCTTCGATGTCCTGCCGGAGCTGCAACGGTCTCTCTAGCCACACTATTAAACCAGCGAATGCCGAGCGGGGCGGTTTCTTGGCCTTCCGACTTGGGCGCGGCCGGCAATAGGAGGTTCAACATTGGAATTTCTTCGGCTCGGCTGTGCCGGAGATATAGAGTGGGTGGGAGGGGTGCCCACCCGCGGTGAATTTGAGCGCGTAAAGCTTTGACGTCGCGAGCATACCACAAACGTCAGAAGCTCGGCCAAGATAGGCACCATGTCTTCCCCAACCGCACACGATCCGGTCGCAGCTTTCGGACAACTCGCATAAGTATCGATCGTTTTCCGGCCCAACCGGGTCCGCTTCTTCATAGAGCCGTCCTGGATTGGACGATCGAAGGGCAAAGAGATTCCCAACGACGAGACCACCAAACCCCCACGACCTTGCAAAGGCGATACATCGACGTAGCGTTGGATCGGTGCTGGAGGCGTCCGCTGTGGATGGATTGAGCATCAGGAACGCGACAGTTTGCCGTAACGGGTCCCACTGTCGCTCCAGCCGGTATCGATAGCAGCAACACCTTGAAAATCGTGCAGAAGAGATAGTGAAGCCCGTCATCCGCCTTCTCCTTTCGCCGGCGCTCTCGCCCAGGGCACAAAGAAGCACAATGGGGTGTTTCCCCGCGTCCAGGTTTCCTGTCAGATGTCTTCCCAAGGGAAAGAGTCCAGGCGCTCCGCTCCTTTAGATGTGACAAGGACCTGTGTTTCCAACTTGATGCTCTCGGACCCTTCCTCCGCAATCAGACTTTCGACGTTCAGAACCATGTTCTCTTCGATGAAGCCGCTGAAGTTCTCATCGAAATCGGGGTGGAGCAGGATGCCGGGCCATTCGTCTGCCATCCCTGTCCCATGCACCGCCAGAGTATAGCGATAAGGCAGATACTTTGCAGGAATGCGCCAGCTCTTTTCGTTGAATTCAACGAATGGCGTGCCGGGACGAATGATCGACAGGTTGTGCTCGATCTGGTCCAGCGCCGCAGAATAGAGCTCCTTTTGTTTGTCATTCATTGCCACATGGCCGCAAGTCCATGAACGCGACAGATCGGCGCAATATCCGTATGGTCCGATCATGTCGGTATCGAAGGAGATCATCTCGCCGCGCTTTATGACGTAGTCGGAGCACTCCTGATACCAGGGATTGGTTCGTCGGCCAGCCGTCAGGAGCTTCGTCTCAAGCCATTCGCCACCACTGCGGGCGTTCTCAAAATGAAGCTCCGCCCAGATCTCGCGCTCCGTTCGTCCCGGCTCGGAGACCTCGTAAATGCGGGCCATCCCGGCTTCGCACACCCGGATCGTCCAGCGCATGAGGTCGATTTCTTCGGGACTCTTGATCGAGCGGGCTCGTTCGGCCAGCTCCTGGCCATCCAGCAGTTCCAAACCGCGCTTTTGAAGCTCCAATGCCGGCGCCGGCTCCAACCTGTCGACGGCTAGTCTGTTGTTGCGCCCATGCGACTTCACGATGTCCGCGATTTCGTCGGCCCAGTCCCTCATCCTGTGCTCGACCAGATTACCTGAGGTGAAGAACAGGAAGGATTTTGACGTCCGGATCTCATCGATGCCGGGAAGCGCGTCGTTGACGTGCTGCGATCCCTCGAATTCAAACATGATGGCGGGGCCGTCAGCCAAAATGAGCGCATATCGCGAGGGGTTGTGCATCGTCCAGATGCTCATGTTCGATGAATCGAACGCATAACGGATGTTGACCGGATCGTACAACAGCAGCGCCGAACAATCCCATTCGATCATTTTCGATCGAAGGCGGTTCAGTCGATACCGCCGGGCGCTATCGAGAGTCTGGAGAGGAATTGGACTGATGAGCGGCCGATCGGCTCCGGCTGGATTGAGGTAGGCCTGCTTGCGTTCGTCCTTGAACACCGAGGGGCCTTGGTCGGAAACGCTTTCTCTGAGCAGCATGGGCGATCCCTGATTGTCGTCGAAGAATGGTATGCGCGGCTCGCGCCTTTCCGGCATCAGCGATCAATCACCAGGTCGCTGAGAGGCTTGGAGCAGCACGGTAGAAATAGTCCAAGGTCGATCTCTCGTTGGCGTATGCCGCCATTGTGGTTCATGTCCACGGCACCGGAAACCAGCTTCGACTTGCATGTGCCGCATACGCCATTGGAGCAGGACGAAGGGATGCGTATTCCCGACTTCCTTGCGCAGGCAAGAACGGTCTGGTCGTCGGCGACCTCGATCTTTCGGGATTGCTTGGCGAACTCGACCTGAAAAACCTTGTTTGGTGTCGAGGCCTCACCAATGACCGCCGGTTCGTCGATGATGGCAGCCTCGAAGCTTTCCTCGATATAGCCGTTCGCCGGCACTCCGAGCTGCGCTGTGATCGAGCGTGCGGCAGCCATGAATGGCGCCGGGCCGCAGCACATCACGGTTCGCTCCGCAATGTCGGGCACGGCGAGCTTGAGGAACTCGGGCGAGATGCGCCCCGTCAGCCCCGGCCAGGATGGCTCCCCATCGACACTCTCCGGCAGAAACTGCAGGCGAAGGCCTTTCATGCGCGTGGCAAGACAGTTCAGCTCGCTGCGAAAGATCAGATCGACTGGAGAGCGAGCGGCATGGAGAAAGACGACATCGGCCGGCTCGCAGCGATCCGCCAGGCCGCGCAGAATGGACATTACCGGCGTAATGCCGGAGCCGCCGGAAAGAAGCAGAAGCTTCGGGTTAGCGACGCGCCGACAGACAAAATGACCGAGCGGCCCCTGAGCCTTCAGGGTCATGCCGCTTCGCATGTTGTCGTGAAGCCAGTTCGATATTCTTCCGTTCACGACGCGCTTCACCGTCACGGTGAAGGCATTGGAGCGGTGCGGTGAGGACGAGATGCTATAACAGCGCGCCTCGGCGTCATCGCCAATCGGGAAGTCGAAGAGGAAGTACTGCCCGCCATCGAAGCTGAAGCGCTTGCCTTGCGGTGACGCAAAGGTGAAGCTCTTGACGTCATGGGTTTCCTGATGGACGTCCAGGCACACCAGGGTGTCGTCGTGCTCGGGATCCCACGTGTCGGGCAAGGCTGAGCCACCGTGTTTCTGTGCGAAATCAGTATCCATTTGCGCGCATCCGATCGATATACCACGTTGCAAACTTGTCGAGGTTAGTCTCCGAAAATTGCGAGTAGGGGCCTGGCCGGTAGGCAGGATCGAGCGCGCCGGCATGGGAGCGCGCCACCAGGTCAGCGTCCTGGTCGGTTGTTGCAATCCAGACGTCTGTCAGCTTGTGGTGATCGTAATCGACGCCCTCGACGGCATCCTTGTGCACCAGCCACTTTGTCCGCACCAGGGTCTTGCCTGCCGACAAGGGGATAACGATGGCGACCACGGCATGGTCGCCCATGAAGTGGTTCCAGGAGTTGTGGCCCCAAAGATGGGTGTCGCCCAAGTCCTTCCGTGTCATGTGGCCGAGCAGCTTCGATGATGCCGCCGTGGCGTCATGGGTCTGGGATTCGCCCGCGCCGGCGATGATCAGTCTTTGCGTACGGAAGTTCGTGGCGCAGTCAAGGAGTTGCTCGACGGAGGCGGATGGGAAGCCTTCGGCCTCCCATGCCTTGGTCCTTTCGTCATACAGCCGGAAGTGTTCTTGCGCCTGTTCGCGATCCTCCGCGCTCAAGGTTTCCGGATCGAAACCGAAGTCGAGATCGATGAAGGATACGCAGAGCTCGGGATGGTTTGCCGAACAGTGGTAGCACTCACGATTATTCTCCATCGTCAGCTTCCAGTTGCCATCCTCGATCACATCCGTCTGATGGGCGACCTTCGCATTGCGGATGTCGTAGGGAGCCAGGCGTTCGGCCATCGTGCGTTCGAGCACGTCGATGTCCTCGGGTGGGTTGTCGGAAAGGCAAACGTAGATCAGACCGCCGATCGACTTGAAGGTTACGGGTTTCAGTCCGTGACAATCCTTGTCAAAGTCCTTGCCCATATGGGGAGCGTAACTGAGCTCTCCGGTAAGCTCGTAGGTCCAGTTGTGATAGGGACAGACAAGCTTTGAAACGATCGTTTTTCCCTCATCCAAAAGACGGGCACCGCGGTGGCGACAAACATTGTGCAGCACCCGAATTTCGCCGTCGTCATCTCGCAGCAGGATGAGGCTTGTCTTGCCGATGTCGATGACCGTGGCGTCGCCCGCTTCCGGAACATCGCAGTCGAGACCGATGCAGATCCAGTGTTTGTGAAAGAAAACATCGATGTCGGCGTCGAAGACGTCCTCCCGCGTGTAGAGGCCGGCGGGCAGCGAGTGTCCGTTCTTGCGAGCGTCGAGAAGGGCGGAGACGGAGGAAGGAAGTTTGTTTAGCATGAGAGCCCCTTATGCTTGTCTTTGCGCAGACTGCTCTTGCTGGCCAGCCTCTTCAACGGCATTAATTATCACGCACGCATAACGCAAAGTAATGCGCCTGAGCATGCGATGCAGTTTCGCCGTCGATGCCGTGAGTCGGAAAATTCCGTTGGCGGCGGATGGAGTGCTTATGCCCGGGCGTCAAGCCGGTCCCTCTTCTCCTCCGTCAGCGTATCAGCCTGCTACAGTTTGGAAGGCGGGCTGGACCCAAAGCTGGTGGTTCAGTCCAAGTTTTGCTTCTGCCGTACAGGCACGTGCACATCCCAGCTTCGCATCGCAATATTCGCAATCGCGGTTGGGCATATTACCATCACGCTTTGTCGCGAAAGACCGAAGCTCTTCGGCGTCCACCGTGCTTTGAGTGGGACCGCACAGCGAGGAACGAATGTCTTCAGGTTGGGCTCCAATACGTCCCATTGCTGAAGGCCCTTGGCGTTCTCGTTCGAGATGAAACGCCTGGCCGCTTCACGGATTTCAAACAGGCCGTGCCTGATTGACGTGGAGCGATCATTTTCGATGTCCAACGATGCCGCAGCCGATGCGGACGCGAAGAAGGCGGTGATGACGAGCAAGGATTGAAGCATTGGTGTGCGGTTGTCAGCCAACTGCGTCTCCTTTCGCGGGAAAACCCGCCCGCACCGTGGGACCAACACTCGGGATCGACATCGATACCTGGCGGTTCACCCATGAGCTATCATACGAAACGCCAAAAAAGGAAGATCGCTTGCGCTCCGCAGGGTGACAGGCGCGTGCGCAATGGCGACGACGAAGATCTGAACGAAAAAGAGCCGCGACATCGGCGGTCGCGGCGCTTTTTATCGTGTCTCCTATTTAGAATTCCCGCCAATCTTCAGCAGCCGCACCGCCGGCAAACGCTGTTGAGATCTTTCGTGCCATTGCGGCTGGAGCGTTTCGCTGCGGCGCTGCCGGTGCATAGTGAGATTGCGCCGTCCCGGAAGAGCCCCGAAAGCGGAATTTGGACAGCTGGTTTGTCAGCGACCCCGCTTCGTCAGCCAGTTTGTGGCTGGCCGCGGACGTCTCTTCGACCATCGCTGCATTCTTCTGGGTGGATTGATCAAGCGAATTCACCGCGGCATTGATTTCTTTCAGGGCCGTGGACTGCTCCTTCGCGGCCTCGACGATCGAGTTTACGTGACGGTTGATTTCCTGCACTTCGCTGACGATCTCTGTCAGCGCCGTTCCGGTCTCGCCGACAAGCGTCACGCCGGAACGCACTTGATCGCCGGAATTGCTGATCAGTTGCTTGATCTCCTTGGCGGCATTGGCGGAGCGTTGAGCAAGTTCGCGTACTTCCTGAGCGACGACTGCAAAGCCTTTGCCCGCCTCTCCGGCACGTGCGGCCTCGACCCCGGCATTCAGCGCCAGCAGGTTGGTCTGGAATGCGATGTCATCGATGACGGTGATGATATTGTTGATCTCGTTCGAGGAACCTTCGATCTGGCTCATCGCGGCGACCGCACGCCTCACGACTTCGCCGGATCGCTCGGCATTGGTGCGTGTTCGTTCAACAAGCTTGCCAGCCTGCTCCGCGCGACGGGTTGCGTCGTTAACCGTCGTCGAAATTTCGTCGAGTGCTGCTGCGGTCTGTTCGATCGATGCCGCCTGCTGTTCAGTACGCTTTGCCAGGTCGTTGGACGCTTCACTGATCTCGCGGGCACCCGCATCGATCGACAATGCGTTATCGCCAATCGTCTTCAACGCAGATTGAAGCTTCTCGACGGAGCTGTTGAAGTTTACGCGCAGCGTATCGAGAGAGACTGAAAACGGCTTGTCGAGACGGACATCAAGATTGCCGGCAGCCATTTCCTCAAGCGCATGGCCGAGCCGGTGAACGGCATCATTCGTCTGTGCTGCAAGCGCTTCGCGTTCCATCGCAGTTGCTTCAAGCCGCGCGTTTTCATCAGCAGTCCGGCGTGCATCGGCCGCAGCGCGCGCTTCGGCCTGCGACGTCACGGCCTCGCGAACGGCGCCGACGGCCTTTGCCAAATCGCCGACCTCGTCGCCGCGGGCCTCGATATCAATGGTGCTTTCGTTGTTACCCTCTGCTATCCGCCGCAAGGCGACCTGCAGCTTGGCCATCGGCAACGTGATCGAGCGGGTCGCGAGGAACGCAGCGGCAATAGCCATTAGGACTGCGCCTGCCAACGAGCCCAGCGCCAGCGTCTGGAAGCCTGCGACGACACCGCTGACGCCACTGCCGACCGACTTGTTCAGGTTTTCCTGGTAGTCGATGAACTTGTTGATCGCCTTGAGCCAGTTGACGAAGAGAGGCGTTGCCTGTTCGATCAGCATCTTCTTGGCCTGCACCGGATCGCTTGCCATCTGGCGCGCGATGATATCTGCGACAACGGGATTGGTTCTGGACTGAACGTCGGCGATTTCCACAATAATCGCCTTCTCGGTCTCGCTGGCAGCACCTGGGGCAGAGATCATCGCATTCAACTTCTGCTCGTTTTCGGCATAAGTGGCAGCAAGCCTTGCAATGAGATCGATGGCGGTCTGACGAGCGGCAGGCTCATCGCGCAAAACGACATCGCGAATGGCAATTGCCCGGTCATGAACGCTACCCCGGAAATTGATGGCGAAGCGCTGCTTGACGCTGTTGACCTCGTTGATCTCAACGAGATCGTGGTCGACATAGTTCATCCTTGAAACGGAAAAGAGCGTCAAGCCAATCATGAGCAGCAGCAGGAAACCAAAAGCTGCGTAAAGGCGGGGGCCGATGCCAAATCGGAAACTCATTTGCAGTCCTCCAAGCGCAAATAGTCGCGCAAGAAACGAATTTGCGCGATGCTGCGACAATGAGCGTTATCCGGGGACGCCGGGCGAGCGCCGTTGAGCTCATTTCCCGCTTTGCGTGAAGAAAGCACTCGTGAACAAACAGATAATGAAAGATGGTTAATAATTATAATATGAGTAAAATAATTAGGCTCATTCCAAGTAATGCCAGCCACTAGTATTCCAGGTTGCAATTCAATAGCGCTCAATTTTCTTGATTCGACTCTAAGCGATTGGTTCACTTTGTTCGCAGCCAATCCCAATGCTTGCAGCGATGCCGCGACAGTGGCGCAGGCCAAGCATCACTGCGACAGGCAACAGCCGTAAGGGAGTCCCGCAGGTTCGCTCTGCCGGCAGTCTCACGCGCCTCATTGGCCACATCCGGATTGGCCCGCTTTTTTTCAATTAACGACAATAATCTTGTGAAAAATCCGAGACTAGGGCACAATTTATTAATGCACCTGAAGTGCGCAACTATTTCATATCCGGCCGTTTCGCGCTGGGTGACAGTTTGCGTGGGAGGGGCGCGTCGATGGGTCAGGGGTTCTTTCTTCTGTTCGCGACGGTGTCCGTGATTGCGGCCCTGACGGTGGTCGTGGCGCGCAATCCCGTTCACAGTGCATTGGCGTTGATGGCTTGTTTCCTGCAGATCTCGGCAATCTTCATCTTGCTCGGCGCCCCGTTGCCCGCCGTCATCCAGATCTTCGTCTATGTCGGCGCGATTATGGTGCTCTTCCTGTTCGTGATCATGATGATCGACGTGCGCGAAGCGGTGTTGCAGCGCTTCTTGCCGGGCGGCAACCTGCCCGCTCTGGTGCTGCTCGTCCTGCTTGGGGTCGAGATGTTCGCGCTGGTGCTCTGGAGCAGGCGCTTCTCGGCTGTGGAGCCCGCAGCCGTTGGCGGCGGTGACGAGATCAGGCAGCTCAGCACAACGCTTTTTGCCGATTACCTGCTGCCGTTTGAAGCAGCCTCCGTCGTCCTATTGGCCGCCTTGGTCGGCGCCATCGTGCTGGCGCGGAAGGAACAGGGATGATGGCTCCGCTCTCCTGGTACATCGTGCTCGGGGTGGTCCTCTTCGTGATCGGGGCGGCGGGCGTACTGCTCAGGCGCAATATTCTGGTCGTGCTGATGTCGCTGGAGCTGCTGCTCAACTCGGTCAACATCAACTTCATCGCTTTCGGGCGCCAGTACGGCGATTTCCGCGGGCAGATCTTCGCGATCTTCGTCATCGCAATCACCGCGGCGGAGGTTGCCGTCGCCCTTGGCATCTTGGTCGCCTTTGTGAGGAACAAATCCACTCTCAAGGTCGACGATGTGACGATGATGAAAGGATAGCGGTTTGGACCCGGTGATATCGATCCGGCCGCTGCTTGCCGTCGCCATACCAGGTCTGGCGGCCCTTGCGATTCTCCTTTTGAACAACCGCGAGAAACTGCGCGATCTCGTCTCACCGATCGCCGCGCTGGGCATGTTCGCGATCGTCGCCTCGATGGCGCCCATCGTGCTCTCTGGCGGGACAATCGATTTGCACCTGTTCGAGATCCTGCCGGGTATTGACTTCGCGTTCCGGGTCGATGCACTCGGCATGGTATTTGCCACCGTCTCATCGCTGTTGTGGATCGTGGCAGCAATCTATTCCATCGGCTACATGCGGCACCTGAAGGAGCACGCGCAGACGCGATTCTTCGCCTGTTTTGCCAGCAGTCTTGCGGCCGCCGCCGGGGGCGCCTTTGCCGCCAATCTGTTCACGCTGGTGATCTTCTACGAGGTGCTCAGCCTCGTTACCTATCCGCTCGTTTATCACCACGAGGACGAAGGAGCATGGGCGGGCAGCCGCAAATACCTCGTCTATTTGATGGGCGCCTCGAAAAGCGCACTTCTCGCCGCTTTGGCGCTGACCTACTCCCTTGCGGGATCGCTCGACTTTGTGCCTGGTGGGCTGCTGGCGGGGGTCAATGCCTCCGCAGCGCTTATGACCGTGGTCTATTTCTGCTATCTCTTCGGCTTCGCCAAAGCCGCAGTCATGCCGATGCACGCCTGGCTGCCTGCCGCCATGGTGGCCCCGACACCGGTCAGCGCGCTCCTGCATGCCGTTGCCGTGGTCAAGATGGGCGTCTTTTGCGTGCTCCGCGTGGTGTTCCATGTTTTCGGCACGGGGCTGATGGGCAGCCAGCATCTGGGCATTGCCACGGCCTACCTGGTCTCATTCACGATCCTGATGGCGTCCGTCTACGCGCTCACGCGCGACGACCTGAAGGCGAGGCTTGCCTATTCGACGGTCAGCCAGCTCTCCTATATCGTGCTGGGTGCGGTTTTGCTTTCGCCGTTGGCGATGGTCGGGGGGATCATCCATATTGCGGCCCATGCCTTCTCCAAGATCACCCTGTTTTTCTGCGCCGGGTCGATCTATTGCGCGTCCGGAAAGCGTAACATCAGCGACATGGCCGGGATCGGCCGCAGGTTGCCCTGGACGATGGGGGCGTTCTTCGTCGGCTCGCTCGGCATGATCGGGGTGCCGCCGACAGCGGGTTTCGTCAGCAAGTGGTATCTGACCCTCGGCTCGATGCAGGCGGGAGACGTTGTCTTCCTCGTCGTACTCCTCGTGAGCTCTGTTCTCAACGCGGCCTATTTCCTGCCGGTGACCTATCTCGCCTTCTTCAGGACCGAAGCTGAGGAGAGCCCGGCAACGGTTCGCGAAATTCCGCTTTTGACGATCCCGCTGGTGGCAACCGCCGTCCTGTCGGTATCGATGGGTATCTTCCCCGACTATTTCCTCACCCTGGCGCAAGGAGTTGTCAGATGATCAAGCGCGTTGTCGATTTCTTTGGCGATGAGGAATATGCCAAGCTGCGGCGCCGGCTGTTTTATCTGGTGCTCGCTCTGATCGTCATCGCCGACTTCCTGGTCCCCCGCGAACACGCCGAATACCTGTGGGACCGCCTGCCGGGCTGGTCGGCGATCTATGGCTTCGTGTCCTGCGTTCTTTTGATCTTCGTTTCCAAGTTCCTCGGCCATCAGGGCGGACTCATGGAGCGCGAGGACTATTATGATTGACTTCGTCCATCCCGCCCTGCTGTTCATTGTTGGTGCCCTGCCGATCCCATTCCTGACGGGAGCGATCCGCACGATCTATCTGGTACTGGTCACGGTGCTCGCGGTTCTTGCGGTGGTTATGATGCAGCCGGGCAGCTATGGGGCGGCGCAGTTCCTCGGGCAGGCGATCCTGATTGCCAAGGTCGACAAGCTCAGCATCGTCTTCGCCACCGTTTTCACCATCATGTCACTGATCGGCACGGTCTACGCATTGCACGTGCCCCGCCCCGGCCAGCATGTCGCTGCCTTCGTCTACATCGGTAGTTCGCTCGGCGTGGTGTTTGCCGGTGATTACCTGACCCTTTATTTGTTCTGGGAAATCATGGCCTTTGCCTCTGCCTATCTGGTCTTTGCTAATGGCGGTCGGCAAGCGATCGGCGCCGGGTTCCGCTACCTCATGGTCCATATCACCGGCGGCGTCGTCCTGCTCGGCGGCATCATCCTCCATGGGCATTCAACAGGATCGCTACTCTTCGGACCGATCGGTGAAATGGGCCCGGGCACTTACCTGATCCTGGCCGGGTTCCTGCTCAATGCAGCCGTGCCGCCGCTCAACGCCTGGCTGACCGACGCCTATCCGGAGGCGACCGTGACGGGGGCAGTGTTCATGAGCGCCTTTACCACAAAGACCGCCGTCTATGTGTTGGCGCGGGCGTTTCCAGGGACCGAGCTGCTTGTCTGGCTTGGCACCGTGATGGCGCTTTACGGTGTCATCTATGCGGTACTGGAAAACGACTGCAGGCGGCTCTTGGCCTATCACATCGTCAGCCAGGTGGGTTACATGGTGGCGGGCATCGGTATCGGGACCGAGATGGCTGTCAATGGGGCCACAAGCCACGCTTTCGCGCACATCCTCTACAAGGCCCTCCTGTTTATGGGGGCAGGCGCCGTGATCTACGTCACCGGCCGGCGCAAGCTCACCGAACTCGGGGGGCTGCACAAGACCATGCCGGTAACCGTTGCACTCTACATGGTCGGCGCTTTCGCGATCTCGGCTTTTCCATTTTTCTCGGGCTTCGTCACCAAGTCGATGGTGATTGCCGCTGCCGGAGATGATCACCGGGCGCTGGTGGTGCTGGCGCTGACCATGGCGTCGTCCGGAACGTTCCTGCACACCGGGCTTAAGCTTCCCTATTACATGTTTTTTGGTACGGACCGGAAGCTGGAGGCGCGGGAGCCGCCACTCAACATGCTGGTTGCAATGGCGATGGCGGCGGTACTCTGCATTGCGATCGGGGTATTTCCGCAGCCGCTCTATGCGCTTCTGCCCTACCCGGTCGACTTCGAACCCTATACCGGCTCCCACGTCACCGAGAGCCTCGGCGTGCTGATGTTTACCGCCTTGGGTTTCGTGCTGTTCCTCAGGGCCCTCGACCCCGAAAACACGATCAGTCTCGACACCGACTGGTTCTATCGCAAGGGCGCGCGCGCCTTCATGTGGCTCGCCGAAAGGCCGCTGGCACGCTACGAGCAGGTGGTGAGCAATATGTCGGAGACCGCGGCGCTGCCTTTTCTGCACTGGGCGGCCCGGGCGGGACTGCGGATCGATCTTGTCGGCGTCGACGCTGTCGTGAATGGCGTCGCCCGCTCGATCCTGCGCGGCGGCCAAACTCTGCGGCGACTCCAGACCGGCGTCGTGACCCATTACGCACTGGCAATGATCGTCGGTGTGGTCGCAGCCACCGTCGTCTTTACCGTGGCGTGGCGCTAGGGGGTGTCCATGGGGTTACCGCTCCTCAGCCTCATCGTATTTGCGCCGACCGCCGGGGCAGCGGTGCTGATGTTTCTGCGCAGCGACAATGCGATACGATGGACGGCGCTCGCCACCACCGTCCTCGATCTCGCCCTCTGTATCGCTATGCTTGCGAGCTTTGACACCACGACCCATGTCACACAGTTCACCGAGAGACACTCATGGGTGCCCGCGCTCGGGATCAGCTATGCGCTCGGCGTTGATGGAATAAGCGCGCTCTTCGTGTTCTTGACCGCGCTGTTGGGCTCGGTCTGCGTGCTCGCCTCGTGGGCTGCGATTAACCGCAAGGTGAAGGAGTTCATGGTCAGCCTGCTCGTCATGCAGGCGCTGATGCTCGGGGTGTTCTGCGCGCTCGACCTGTTCCTGTTCTATGTGTTTTGGGAAGCGATGCTGATCCCGATGTATCTGATCATCGGCGTCTGGGGGGGCGAGGGCCGGGTCTATGCAGCCTTCAAGTTCTTCCTCTACACGCTGGCAGGCAGTGTCCTGTTCCTGATCGGCGTCATCGTCCTTTATTTCAACGGCGGCAGGACCTTCGACATTCTCGCCCTGACAGCGCAGAATTTGCCGTTTCCGATCCAGTCGTGGCTGTTCTTCGCCTTCCTGGTCGCCTTCGCCGTGAAGGTACCGATGGTCCCGGTCCATACCTGGCTACCGGATGCCCATGTGCAGGCACCGACGGCAGGCAGCATCATCCTCGCCGGCGTGCTCCTGAAGATGGGCGCCTACGGCTTCCTGCGCTTCTCCCTACCAATGCTGCCGGAAGCGTCGGCGTATTATTCGCCGTTGATGCTGGCGCTCTCGGCGCTTGCGATCGTCTACGGCGGGCTGCTTGCGCTCGCGCAGGACGACCTGAAGAAGCTGGTGGCCTATTCCAGCATCAGCCATATGGGCTTTGTGACGCTGGGGATCTTCGCGCTGAACCTCCGCGGCCTTGAGGGCGCCATCCTGCAAATGTTCAACCATGGTGTAACGACGGGCGCGCTGTTCCTGTTCGTCGGCCTGATCTATGAGCGGACACATACGCGCAGCATCGCCGATTATGGTGGGTTGATGAAGGCAGCCCCCGTCTTTAGCGCGTTTCTTGCGCTGTTCACGCTGTCGTCGATGGCTCTGCCGGGAACGAACTCGTTCGTGGGCGAGTTGCTCGTGCTGTCCGGTGGCTTTGCGGCCAACCTCGCCGTTGGTGCGGCCGCCGTCCTCGGCGCCTTGCTGAGCGCGGCCTACCTGCTTGGCATGTATGGGAAAGTTGCGCTTGGTCCGGCAAGCGTCGGCGCCCTGTTCAAAATACGTGACGTCAACGCCCGCGAGATGGTTGCGATCCTGCCGCTGGCGCTTCTCGTGCTTTGGCTTGGGCTCTATCCAAAACCCTTTCTTGGCATCATCGACACCTCGGCAAAGCATCTGATGGTGCAGATGCACGGCAAGGGGAGTGGCCAATGACCGCCGCTGCGCTCTTCCAGTCGATCCTTGCAAGCCTACCCGAAATCGTGGTCGTCACCGGGGCCTGCATTCTGCTTATCTTGGGACAGCTTGTCCGCAAAGGGCAGGGCGATTTCCTTGTCTCGGCTTCCGTGGCCGTCGTGCTTGTTGCCGCCGCCATGACATTCATGCTGGCGGGCGAAGTGCGGCCAGCCTACACGGGCATGTTCATCGCTGACCGCTTCTCGATCTTCTTCAAGACCATTTTTTACCTGGCTACCGTTCTGACGCTCCTCCTATCGCGAAAATACGCCGACATCGAAGGGATCGGAAACAGCGAATATTATGTCCTGCTGCTGCTTGCGCTTTCGGGCATGATGATCATGGCCTCGGCGAGCGACCTCCTGTCGATCTATGTCGGCCTCGAACTGACGGTGCTTTGCACCTATGTGTTGACCGGCTTCTTGCGGAAACAAAGGCGCTCGAATGAAGCGGCGCTGAAATACGTGATCCTTGGCTCGGTCTCGACCGGGATTTTTCTCTACGGCGTTTCACTGGTTTACGGTCTGACTGGCACAACGCAGCTGGACGGGATGGCTGCTGCGGTGACCGGCGATCCACGCGATCCCGGATTGTTGTTGGCGGTGGTCTTCATCGTCGCGGGGCTGGTCTTCAAGGTCGGCGCAGTACCGTTCCATATGTGGCTGCCGGACGCCTATGAGGGCGCGCCGACGACCATCACCGCATTCATGTCCGTCGGTCCCAAGGCGGCGGGTTTCGCGGTGATCCTGCGCGTATTCATCAACCCGCTGGTCGCAGCCTCAAATGTCTGGATCATCGTCGCGGTGATTGCCGTCGCGACGATGGCGCTCGGCAGTTTCGTGGCGCTGGTGCAGGATAATTTCAAGCGCCTCCTGGCTTATTCCAGCATTGCCCATGCCGGCTTCGCCCTGTTCGGCGTGGTGGCCGGCGGTACGGATGGGATTGCCAGCGTGATGCTCTACCTGCTGATCTACTCTTTCATGAATATCGGCATTTTCGGCACCGTCATCATGATGCGGAACGATGATTTCTCGGGCGAGGTTATCGAGGACTATGCGGGGCTCGCCAAGCAGCATCCCGGGCTGGCGCTTGTGATGCTGCTCTTTCTGTTCTCGCTCGCCGGCATTCCACCGACGGCCGGCTTCTTCGCCAAGTTCTACGTGCTGGTCGCGCTGGTCGAGCGAGGGTTCGTCATGCTGGCGGTGATTGCCGTGCTGCTGAGCGTCGTCGCTGCCTATTTCTATATTCGCATTGCCATGGTGATCTACATGCGCGAACCAAAGAGGGCGTTCACCCCAGCGCTGACGCCCTTGCTGCGCGCCACACTCGCCTTCACCGCGGCCGGCACTATCGGTATTGGCCTGTTTCCGGCATGGTTTTTGAGGCTTGCCCAGCATTCGGTGTTTGGCGGCTGATCTATTGAATTTGCAATGATCCACCCGACGGAATACACTGATACTGCAAGAAAGGATTGCAGAAGTCGCTTTCCCGGGGCGACTGCAATACCGGCCCGAGCGGGTCGGTGGCAGCCGGAGCAAAACCCCAGGTGGGCGAGCGAGGCGGTGAACTATGACTGCAATGGAATTCCTGCCGGTCCTTGTCATGGTCGCCGGAGTTGCTCTGGTGACGGGGGCGACCCTGTTTGTCTCGTCGCTGCTGCGCCCGTCCAATCCCTATCCTGCAAAGAACATGGCCTATGAATGCGGCATGGACCCGGCAGGCGAGGCTGCCGGAGGCCGTTTCAGGGTGCAGTTCTTTATGCTGGCTATCCTGCTGGTGGTCTTCGACGTCGAGACGATGTTTCTCTTTCCCTGGGCTGTCGTCCTGAAAGACATCGGTCCGGTCGGTTATGTCGAGATGTTCGTCTTCATGATGCTGCTAGTCGTGGGTTTCGCCTACGCCTGGCTGAAGGGAGCGCTGGAATGGGAGGCGTAGGCAATGCGATACGCGACAGCGTGCTGTTCACCACCGCCGACAGCGTCATCAGTTGGAGCCGGCGATCGGCGTTGTGGCCCGAGACCTTTGGCATTGCCTGCTGCGCCATCGAGATGATCGCGGCGGGCTGCGCGCGTTACGATCTCGACCGGTTCGGCGTGGTGTTCCGGCCTTCGCCGCGCCAGTCCGACGTGATGATCATCGCCGGTACCGTGACCCGGAAATTCGCTCCCGTCGTGCGCCGCCTTTATGACCAGATGCCGGAGCCGCGCTGGGTAATCGCCATGGGGACCTGCGCGATCTCGGGCGGGGTCTACAATACCTACGCTGTGGTACAGGGGTCGGAAACCTTCGTGCCGGTGGACGTGCATGTGCCCGGCTGCCCGCCGCGGCCCGAGGCGCTGATGCACGGCTTCCTGCTTCTTCAGGAGAAGATCAAGAAGTCCCGGGCGCTGGCCGGGACGCCTCTGGACCGGATCGCCGCCTCATGAGCATCCAGCCTTTCGATCGAACCCTGATCCTGGAGCGCTTCGACGGAGCAATCGACGACCTCGGTGCCGCGCACGGCATTCACGCCTTTGCCGTTCAACCCGAAACGATTGTCGAGTTCTGCCGGTTTCTGAAAGAACATCCAGCGCTGCAGTTCAATTTCCTGTCTGATATCTGCGGGGTCGATCATTACCCGGAGCTGCCGCGCTATGAGGCTGTGTACCACCTCTATTCGCTGCCGAACAAATGGCGCGTTCGCATCAAGTGCCGGCTTGGCGATCCGCCCTGCGTCCCGTCGGTGACGGGGGTGTGGCGGACGGCCAATTGGCATGAGCGCGAGGCCTGGGACATGTATGGAATCAGGTTCGAAGGCCATCCCGATCTGCGGCGGATCTATATGTGGGAAGGCTTCGAGGGCTTTCCCCAGCGCAAGGATTTCCCCTTGAGGGGTTACAAGGACAAGCTGAATCCCTTCGGTGCCGAAGGCCCGCCGCCAACGCAGCCCGACATTGCCACCAGGGACATTCCAGAAGGAGGCCGTTTTACGCCGGAGAATTGAGATGACCGAAGTCACCGAGCTCGGCAGGCCGGAAGGCGAAGCCCTCAATACCAAGGAAGTGCTTCTCAATCTCGGCCCGCAGCACCCCAGCACCCATGGGGTACTCCGGCTCGTCCTCGAACTGGACGGCGAGTATGTCGAGCGTGTGGACCCGCATATCGGCTACCTCCACCGCGGCACAGAAAAACTCGCCGAGAGCTTCACCTACACCCAGATTTTTCCGCTGACGGACCGGCTCGACTATCTCTGCCCGCCATCCAACAACCTTGCCTTTGCGCTGGCGGTGGAGAAGCTTCTTGGCATAGAAGCGCCGATACGGGCTCAGTATATCCGCGTCATGATGGCCGAACTGGCGCGGATCTCTGGTCATCTCCTGATCACCGGCGCGTTACCGATGGATCTCGGTGCCATGACAGCGCTGCTTTACGTCATGCGCGAGCGCGAAATGATCATGGACCTTTTGGAGATGATTACCGGTGCGCGCATGCACACATCCTACTGCAGGGTTGGCGGCCTGCGCGAGGATCTGCCTGATGGATTTCTTCCCAAGATCAGGGAGTTCTGCGACATCTTCCCAAGCCGGATCCGCGACTATGAGCAATTGCTCGAAGATAACAGGGTGTTCCTCAAGCGCACGAAGGGGATCGGCGTGATCTCCGGTGAAGACGCAGTCGATCTGGGTCTCAGTGGCCCGAACCTGCGTGCCTCCGGTGTCGACTGGGATATCCGCCGCGACGAGCCCTACGAGATCTATGACCGGCTCGCCTTCAACGTCATCACCCGCAACGAGGGCGATTGCTACGCCCGTTGGCGGTGCCGCGTGGATGAGATGCGCGAAAGCCTCGCAATTATCGAACAGTGCATCGACCAGATGCCCGAAGGACCGTTCCAGATCGACATGCCGACGATCGCATTCCCGGTGGACAAGGAACGCGTGCACTGCTCGATGGAGGCCTTGATCCAGCATTTCGACCTGTCGGCCTACGGCTTCGACGTGCCCAAGGGCGAGGTCTATTCGGCGATCGAGGCGCCAAAGGGTGAACTGGGCTTCTACATCATCAGCGACGGATCGCCGAAACCGTTCCGCATGAAAGTGCGAGCACCGTCTTTCGTCAACCTGCAGGCGCTCTTCGGGGTGACCAACGCACGTTACCTGGCCGACATGATCGCCGTCTTGGGCAGTCTCGACCCGGTAATGGCGGAGGTGGACAAGTGACAGGAGACTTTGACGAGATGAGCATGCGCGAAAAGATAAAGGCAGCGGCGGCGCGGTATCCGAACCAGCGCTCGGCGATCATGCCCGCGCTGCTGATTGCGCAGAAGGAACATGGTTATCTGCCGGGTCCGGTACTCGAGGAAGTCGCCGACATCCTCGGCGTCGAGCGGATCTGGGTTTACGAGCTGGCCACCTTTTACACGCTCTTCCATACCGAACCGGTCGGCCTGTTCCACCTGCAGCTCTGTGACAACGTTTCCTGCATGCTGTGCGGATCGGAGGATCTGCTGAAGCATATGGAAGCGGTGCTGGGGATCGAAAAGGGCGAAACCACTGCGGACGGGCTATTCACGCTTTCTACCGTGGAGTGCCTCGGCGCCTGCGAGATGGCGCCCGTGATGCAGGTCGGCGACAACTACCACGGCAAGCTGAATGTCGCACAGGTTGACATACTTCTGGACAGTCTTCGGGCGACCGCGCCGCAGGCGGCAAGCGTTGAGCACACCGCTTCACAGCAGCAGCCGGGAGAATAGCGCCATGTTCGAACCGGTTCTCCTCAAGAATATGAACGTGCCGGACGGTCATTTGCTGTCGACCTACGAGGCTGGCGGCGGCTACCAGGCGCTGAAGAAGGCGCTGCATGAGCACACGCCCGACGAGATCATCGGCCTTGTCAAGGAATCAAACCTGCGTGGTCGCGGCGGCGCGGGTTTCCCAACGGGCATGAAATGGAGCTTCGTCCCGAAAAAGACCGGCAAGCCGACATACCTGTGCTGCAACGCCGACGAAGGAGAGCCTGGCACCTTCAAGGACCGGATCATCATGGAGCGCGACCCGCACCAGCTCATCGAGGGGCTGGCTGTAAGCGCCTATGCGATCGGCGCCAGGACCGCCTATGTCTACATCCGCGGAGAGTATGTGACGGCAATCCGCCACCTGGAGCAGGCGATCGCCGAGGCTCACGAAAGCGGTTTCCTTGGACGGAACATCCTGGGTACCGATTTCGATTTTGCCGTGCATATCCATTGCGGTGCCGGCGCCTATATCTGCGGCGAGGAAACCGCGATGCTCGATTCGCTCGAGGGCAAGCGGGCACAGCCCCGGCTGAAACCGCCGTTTCCGGCAGTCGAGGGGCTCTACGCCAGCCCGACCGTCATCAACAATGTCGAGACGCTCGCCTGTGTGCCGCATATCGTCATGCGCGGCTCGAGGTGGTTTCGGGAGATCGGCCCGGATAAGAGCCCAGGCCCGAAGCTCTATTGCATAAGCGGACAGGTGCGCAAACCCGGGCTCTACGAATTGCCGATGGGCATACCGCTGCGGGAACTGGTCGAGAACCACGCTGGCGGTCCGTTGCCTGGACGCAGGATCAAGGCGGTGATCCCGGGCGGCGTCTCGGCGCCGGTCATCCCGGAAAGCGGGCTTGACGTGGGGATGGATTTCGACTCGCTTGCCGCCGCCGGTTCGATGCTCGGCTCGGCCGGTGTGATCGTGATCGACGAGGCCACCTGCATGGTCAAGGTCGCGACCCGGATCATCGAGTTCTTCCACCACGAGTCCTGCGGCAAATGCACGCCCTGCCGCGAAGGGCTGGACTGGGCGGTGAAAGTGCTGCGGCGGGTCGAGGCGGGGCAGGGGGACCGGGGAGACCTGGAACAGCTGGACGCTCTCTGCAAGGGCATTTTCGGCAATACGTTCTGCGCTTTGGGCGACGGCGCGGCCATGGGGCTGCGGGCCGCGCTCAAGCATTTCCGCGATGAGTTCGTCGCCCATATCGAGGAGCGGAGGTGCCCGTTTCACTGAGGTGCGCGGGAAAAGACCGCGAGGAAGCCATGGTTCGTATCACGATTGATGACCAAACGCTGGAAGTAGACGCCGGCTCTACCGTGCTGCAGGCGGCCGAGCGCCTTGGCATCGACATTCCGACCTTCTGCTATATGAAACGGCTGCCGCCGCTCGCCTCATGCCGCATGTGCCTGGTTGAAATCGAGGGACAGCGGAGGTTGCAACCGTCTTGCGCCACCGCGGTCACCGACGGCATGGTGGTGCGCACCAACACGCCGCTGATCGACGAAACGCGCTCGTCCATGCTCGACATGCTGCTCGCCAATCACCCCCTCGACTGCCCGATCTGCGACAAGGGCGGCGAGTGCGAGTTGCAGGACCAGGTGATGGCCTATGGGCCGCGCGAAAGCCGGTTCCGCGATGCCAAACGCGTGTTCCACTCCGAGGATATCCGTCTGAGCCCGGTCGTCATCATGAACGTCAACCGCTGCATCCAGTGCCAGCGATGCGTGCGGATGTGCGAGGAAGTGGTCGGTGCGGTCGCCTTGGGCACCGTCGAGAAAGGTATGGATACGGCCGTGACCGGGTTTGAGGGCAGCCTGGCGAGCTGCGACCAATGCGGCAATTGCATCGAGGTCTGCCCGGTCGGCGCTCTCATGAGCTTCCCTTATCGCTACAAGGCTCGGCCCTGGGATCTGGCCGAGACAGACACGGTCTGCCCGCATTGCGGCACCGGCTGCCAGTTGACCGTCGGCACGCGCAAGGGCGAGTTCATGCGCGTGCGCTCGAAATGGGATGAAGGGCTCAACCGCGAAACGCTCTGCGCGCGGGGGCGTTTTGGCCTCGATTTCGTCACGAGCACGGACAGGATCAAGCATCCGATGGTCCGTCGTGACGGCGCCCTCGTTCCGGTTTCGTGGGAAGAAGCGGGAGACTACCTGCGACGGCGCCTCTCGTCCGTCGAGGGCAAGGCTGCCGGCGGGCTTGCCTCACCGCGCCTTCCCAACGAGATCCTTTACCAGTTCCAGAAAATGATGCGGACGGTCTTTTGGACCAACAACATAGACTGCTCGTCGCGCTGGTCCACGCCCGTCGATACGCTCGGTCCGTTGCTGACGGGCCTTTACAGCCGCGCGCCGTTGGCGGACGTGATCGGCAACGACTGCGTGCTCGTTGTCGGCGGTAACCCGACCGAGGAAAACCCCGTCACCGAATATCTGCTGCGCGACGCCGCGCGGCGGCGCCAGACCAGATTGCTGATGCTTTCGGCGCGACCGTCCCGCCTGGACGCCGATGCTCGCGCGGTCGTTCGCGCGTCGCCGGGCGGTGAAGCGTCGAGCCTTGCCGCAGTGGTGGCCGGTCTCGCGGCGGCCGGTCAGGACCTGCCGAGCGAGGTTGCCGCGGACGTTAGCGGGCCACCCGCGGTCACAGGCAGCGACGAACTGTCCCGCCTGACCACGGCGCTCTCGGACGGACAAAGCATCACCGTGCTTGTCAGCGCCGAACTCCTGAGGTCGCCAACAGCAGGCGTGACGCTGCAGCAGCTTAACAACCTTCTCAAGGTTCTCGGCCTGCTCGGCAAAAGAGCGGCGCTGCAGTTTCTCTTCGACCGCGCCAACCAGTTGGGAGCCTGGGATATGGGCGTTTTACCGACAACCCTGCCGGGGTTGCGCGCGCTCGCCGATGATGCAACGCGCAAAACTCTCGAAGGGGCCTGGGGTACTGTGATCCGCTCCGAACCGGGCGCGGATTTCGACCGGATGCTGGATCTCTGTGACCAGGGTCAAATGGGCGCGCTCTATATCGCCGGCAGCGACCCGCTGATGTCGTATCCCGACCGGGAGTTCGCGCGGCGGGCACTTCGTCGCGCCGATCTCCTGATCGTGCAGGACGCGTTCATCACGGATACGACCAGCCTCGCCGAAGTGGTGCTGCCCGCAGCGAGTTACGGTGAGGAGGCAGGCACTTTCACCAATAACGAAGGTCGGCTCCAGAAGGTCAGCAAGTTCCGTGAGCCCGTTGTCGAGGCGCGGGGCAACCTGGCGATCTTCGACTTCGTCGCAGCCCTTCGCGGCCACTCGATGCGACCATCAGTTCAAGGCGAGATCTTCGACGAGATCGTCCGGTTGGTTCCCGCTTACCAGGGGCTGACGCAGGATGGGCTTGGCACCGACGGCGCGTTTACCAAAGGGGGGCTGACACCACCGGCTGGTGGGTTCTTTGCGCCAGCGCCTGCCCCCATTGCGTCTGACCGTCTCATGCTGATCACCGGCAATTGCCTTTTCCACAATGGATATCTTTCCGAACGCTCAAAAATCCTGAATACGATCGCCGATGACCCCTATGCCGAGATGAGCGCGCAGGATGCCGAAGAGCTGGGCCTTTCGGATGGCGATCAGGTCGTCGTGCGATCCGGCCAGGGCGAGCTGAGTGCACAACTCAAGGTCAACCGGCGTTTTCCCCGCGGCCTTGTGTTCGTTCCCGAAAATTACAGAGCCTTGCGGCTCAACAGGCTGATGCTGCGGGGTCAATACCCAAGTCCGGTGGAGGTTCAAAAGGCACAAGTCGCCTCCATGATCGCCGCCACAGCGGGGCTCGGTCCGAAGGACCTCGGCCAGGGCAGCACTGGTGGCTGACCCTTAACCCAGGTGTATGTTGTCAATGATAGCTGACCCCGCTGATGTAGTCGTGCAGATCCTGCTCCGTGCGCATCGCTTCTTCGAGCCTGTACTTGACCACGTCGCCGATACTGACAATGCCGACAATAGTCTCGCCATCCATGACCAGCACATGGCGCGTGCGCCGTTCGGTCATGATCGCCATTACAAGAGGCAGTAAATCGTCTGACGAGCAGGTCGCCACCCGGCGGTTCATGATATCGCGGACGCGCATGGCGGGCGCTTCGGTTCCATATTCAGCGATCGCGTTGCAGCAGTCCCTCTCCGACACCGTGCCCAGGCATTCCCCCGGGGAACGACCGACAATGACGAAGCCGATGTTGTTTTCGCGAAACAGTCTCAGGACCTCCACCATCGTGTGGTCCGGTGCGACCGAGATGATCTCGGGAGACTTGCTATTCAAAATCTGGCACACATGCATCTGCGCCTCCTTTCTGCGCCCCACTTGCGGCTGGCGCGTCATCTTCTGCGGATATTCCGCCACCAGTTGTACCCTTGCGGCTCGCTCGTCTCGACCAGGACGTCGCGTTCTGTGTTCAGGCGCGCGGCGACCACGCCGCCGCCGGTCGCCGCTTTACCCGGCTTGGCGAGCAGATCGTCGCGTCCGATTACCAGGTCTTTCGAGGAGAAACTCGAGAATTCATACTGCTGGCCAAGCTTGATCGCGTCGGCCGGACAGGCATCCTCACATAGGCCGCAGAAGAGGCACCGGGCCGTGTCGATCTCGAATTTCGCCGGGTGACGGTTGCCCTTTTCGTCCTCGTAAGGGACGACTTCGATGCAGTCGCAAGGACAAATCCGCGCGCAGAGTTCGCAGGCCACGCATTTGATCTCGCCGGCTTCGTCGCGCGTCAGGAAGTGGTGCCCGCGGTAACGCGAGTAGGGCAGCCATTTTTCCTTGTCCGGGTACTGCATGGTCACCGGTTTGGAAAACATGTAACCGAAGGTCAACGCCAAAGCGTTCGCGAGGTCGGCGAAGAACGCCCAGCCGATCCAAGTTCCAATTCTGTCCTGTGCGTGCGACATCGCTGCCCCACTCCGGAGCCGCTTTGGCCCCTAAAAGAAGACAAGACCAGTGATGATTATGTTCGCCATCGACAGCGGAAGCAAGACTTTCCATCCGATCGCCATCAGCTGGTCGTAGCGATAGCGCGGGAAGGTGAAGCGGAACCACATGAACAAGTAGACGAAGAACGCGACCTTGAGCGCAAACCAGAGGAGCGGTGGCAAGGGGATGAGTACGCCGTTCCAGCCGCCGAAAAACAGGAGCACCACCACCACCGAGACCAGAAGGACGATGGAATATTCGCTGATCATGAAGAACGCAAAGCGAATGCCGCTGTATTCGGTATGGAACCCGGCACCGAGATCGCCCTCCGCTTCCGCCAGGTCGAAAGGAATGCGCTGCGCTTCGGCCAATCCGGCAACAAAGAACACGAAGAATCCGACCGGTTGATAGACGATGTTCCAGACATCGGCCTGCGCTCGCACGATTTCGAGAAGGCTCATGGATTGCGCCAGCATCACCACGCCGATCACCGCGAACCCCATTGGGATCTCGTAGCTGATCATCTGCGCGCAGGTCCTGAGGCTGCCAAGCACAGCGTACTTGCTGTTGGCTGCCCAGCCGCCGAAGATGACACCATAGACCTCGATCCCGAGCACAGCGAAGACGAAGAGAAGCGCCACATTCATGTCGGAGACGTAAAGGGAAATCTCCTTGCCGAGCACCGAGATGGATTCGCCAAAGGGGATCGCGACGAACACCACGAAGGGCGGAGCAAGCGCCAGGATCGGAGCCACTTTGAACAGGAAGCGGTCAGCCTCGGCCGGGATGTGGTCCTCTTTGGTCAAGAGTTTGATTCCGTCCGCCACCGGCTGCAGCAGCCCATGCCAGCCAACGCGCATGGGTCCCATCCGTTGCTGCATGTGTCCGGCGATCTTGCGTTCCAGCCAGGTGAGCGGCAAGGGCAACAGCAGCAGCATCGCAATCAGCAACGCAACCTTGAAGACGATCAATCCGATGGCGAATATGAGTTCCATGATCCGCAGCGGCTTCATTGACAGGTTGAAACACGCGACCGGACTTTGGCTCCGGTTATCCACTTCGTAGTCTGCACAAGTCAGACCTCAGGATACAGCGACGACGCGCCCCATACAATCCGTCGCATCTCACGTCATCTGCGGCTAACGGCTTGCAGGTATTTGGCCGCGGCATTAATTCTCACGCTCGCATAATGAAGAGTAATGCGGTGAGGGTTTTGCAATGCAGTTTCGCAGGCGCTTGCCGTCGATGACGGCGTTGATCATGCTGGAAGCGGTCCTTCGCCGGAAGAGCTTCACCATCGCGGCCGGCGAGCTCGGGGTTACCCAGGCGGCCGTAAGCCGGCAAATTGCGTTGCTTGAAGAAGAACTCGGTCAGCCGATGTTCGTGCGCAAGCATCGCGCGATTGAGCCGACTGCTGCGTGCCTGGTTCTGGGGGCCTCCCTTGCGCAGAGTTTCTCCAACATTTCCGACGCGATCGATGCCATAAAGGGGGCGGCCCAGGATGTCGTCACCATTGGCGCGACCGTGGCTTTCTCATCGTTCTGGCTACTTCCCCGGCTCGCCGATTTTCGTGCCCAGAATCCCGGCATCCAGATCCGCGTCGTTTCCCAGGATGCAAAGATCGATCTGGATAGCGGGACTGTCGATCTCGCCATCCGCTTCGGCCTGCCTCCCTTCAGCGACGGAACGGTGATTGCCTCGCGCGGGGACGTGATAATGCTTGTCTGCTCGCCGGAATACCTCAACCGGCGCGGCAACGGCCCATTGTCGGCGACGGACGAGTTCATCGAGACTGATGCGGAGGACCGGTCATGGCTTTCCTGGGGCCAATGGCTGGAAGAACTTGGCGTGCAGTTCGAGGTCACGCCCTCTCTTCGTTTCAGCCACTATACCGAGACGATCTTCGCTGCCCGCGCGGGTCAAGGAGTTGCGCTCGGCTGGGGCACCCTTGTTCAGACGTTTCTTGATGACGGCACGCTGGTTGCTCTCGATGAGACCAGACTGTCACCGGAGGGCCGGTACAATGTTCTGCTGCCATTGAAGTCGAGAAGGACCGTGGCGATCAACCGGGCTGCGTCGTGGCTCACTGCCGCACTTCATGCATGATCGTTTCCCCTTCGGGTAACTGCAGGAAACAGGATGACGACCATTGCTTTGGGCAGGGCATTCCATCGAGATTGAGGCGGCCAGTCTCTGACCATTCCTTCGGAACGGCAAGCCAGCATCACTGCCATCGCCTGCGGACCAGTCACTCTCCTTTATAGCGGCGGTTCAAAACCTCTCTGGAGCATCGCCTCAAATAAGAGATCGCGACACCTTGACTGTCTATCATATGTCTACATAATGTCTTCCAAAAGGAACCACGATGAACGGCACAATGATTTCCGAGCATGCGAACCTCGACCGCAAGGCCAGCCTGGGCCTTGCTCTGCGCCGCCGGATCCTGACGATGGAGCTTGCTCCGGGCGCAATTCTGGACGAAGTGGCGCTGAGCGAGGAGTTCGGACTGTCGCGTCCGCCGGTTCGCGAACTGATGCGTCAGATGGCCGGCGAAGGCTATATCGAACTGGAAACCAACCGCGCTGCGCGGGTCAGCTCGATGAGCTACCAGTCGCTGCGGGATTTCTTTCTTCTGGCACCGATGATCTACATCACCGCAAACAAGCTCGCCGCCGAGAACCGCACCCGGGCGGAGCTCGATGTTCTCAAGCAGATCCAGCAATCGTTCCAGACCGCGATCGATGAGAACGACGTAGAGGGTCGCGTCTTCCACAACGATCAGTTTCATCGCCAATTGGGCGAGATGGCGCACAATGTCTACCTCGTGCCAAGCCTACGCAGGCTTCAGATCGACCATGCCCGGATCGGGAAGATCTTCTACAAGCATCCAAATACGCCCCGCATGCAGGAAGAGCTCGAACTGGCCTCCCAGCAGCACGAGGAAATGATCGGAGCCATCGAACAACGCGATGTCGATGCCGCGGCTGAGCTTGCGCGCCTGCATCTCGAACTTTCTCGACGAAACATGGCCATGTACGCAGCCCCTGAAGGTCTGGAAACGCCCGCACTTTAAGGATCGAGTTCGAGACGTCACCAGCCCGTTTGCGGGTCTCAGATTCTGAAGACGTGGGGCGCGCGCGCGCCACATTCGATGCTGGCGCCGGATCTATGCCTACACGCAGCTCAAGGCCATCGGCTTGAGCTTCCGATACTTACCGCGGGAGGACCCACCGAATGCCAGACTTCCAGTTTCCAGGCCTTAATCTTGCGATCGCCACGCCGTTCGACGACGCGGGACGCATCGACTATAGCAGGCTCGAACATAACATTGAGCGATATCTCGCAGCAGGTGTCCGCAGCTTTCTATTGAGTTCCGGAACGGGCATGCACGTCTATCTTTCCAAGGAAGAATCCGAGGCGCTGATCAAACGGGGCGCGCGCATCGTGAATGGTCGCGCCAAGGTCCTCGCCCAAACTTCCGCCCTTCTCGTCGAGGATGTTGTCGAGCGCACAGCGCGCGCCCGCGATGCCGGCGCGGAAGCGGTGATGGTTCTTCCGCCGTTCTTCGAAGGGCCGACCGACGATCGGGGTATCCTCGATTTCTACGCCGAGGTGGCCAAGGCCTGCCTTCCAGTGATCGGCTACAACGTACCGCAGGCCGTCGGCGTCGCGATTACGCCTGAGCTCTTGATCAAGCTCAGCGAAATTCCCGGCTTTTGTGCCATCAAGGACAGTGGCGGCGACCTTGGCAAACAGGCAGGGCTTGTTCGCACCGGCAAGTTCGTCATGAATGGCGCTGACAATCTTGTCCCATACGCGCTCTATGCCGGCTGCCACGGCCTGATCTGGGGAGGAGCGAATTTCGCGCCGAAAACATGCCTTTCAATCGTGGCCGCCGCCGCAAAGGGCAATTGGGTCGAGGTTCGCGAACTGTGGAAGCTGCTTGAGCCGGCGATGGCCCTCATTTCGCAGGGTGACTACGTACAAACCGTTTACGCTGCTTCCCAACTGACCGGCTACGGCGCCGGATCCCCACGAAAGCCCTTGCGCGGCCTTTCTGCCGATTGGATCCCGGCGGTCCGGCAGTCCCTCGATACGCTCATTGAGCGGGAGGCGATATGACATGCTCTCCGGTTCCAAAGACGTCTTTGTCGCGTCGAAGATTCCGAAAAGTGCTGGTGTTTCGGGCTGGGTGGCGACCCTTCCACCGCGCACGCCACGCCCAGCGCTGACGGGATCGGTCATCGCGGACATCGTCATCATCGGCGGCGGTTTTGCCGGTCTTTCGGCAGCCCGGCGCATTTCGCGCCTGGATCCTTCTGCCGGCGTTGCAATCCTGGAAGCAGGGGTTGTCAGCGAAGGACCTGCAGGCGCGAATTCGGGCTTCATCATCGACCTTCCGCACGAGGTTTCCTCCGACGATTTCAGCGGAGAATCCGAAAACAAGTTCAAACAGTCCGTGCTGATCCAGCGCTCGGCGATTGCCTTGGCCGCGGAGATGGCAGAGGAAGGCGGCTGGGGCAGAGACATCTTCGACCGCTGCGGGCGCTACAGCGTTGCGATAAGCCCCGAAGGCGACAGGCACCTTGTGGATTACGCCGGGCAGCTTTCAAGAATGGGCGAGGATCATCGGTTGCTGAGCGCCAGGGAGATTGGCGCCGTGACCGGATCACCGGCCTATACCTGCGGACTCTTCACGCCCGGCACCGTCATCATACAGCCGGCCGCCTACATTCGCGCGGTTGCCGACGGCCTAAACGACCCGATCAGGCTTTTCGAGCGAACACCCGCACTTTCGTTTGAACGCCGCAAGACCGGCTGGCTCGTCAAGACACCACAGGGATCCGTGCAGGCGGAAAAGATCATTCTGGCGAACAACGGGCATGCGGAGAGCTTCGGTTTCTTCCGCAAACGTCTGCTCCATATCTTCACCTATGCCTCGCTTACCGAGGAATTCGATCCCTCCCGCCTTGGCGGACAACGAAAGTGGGCGGCAACACCCGCCCTGCCCATGGGAACGACCGTTCGTCGCATCAACACCGAGAGCGGCGACCGGATTCTGGTGCGCTCACGTTACAGCTACAATCCGGGCATTGCGGTGAATGAGGCGGCGATAAGGCGCGCCGGACGCCTGCATGACGCGAAGTTCGGCCACCGCTTCCCCGACTTGTGTGGGGTGAAGATGCAATATCGCTGGGCGGGCGCCATGGCCATTACACGCAACCATGTCCCAGCCTTCGGCGAAATCGAGCGCAACGTATTTGCCGCATGCGGCTGCAACGGCCTTGGAGCCTCGAACTCGACAGCATCCGGGATCGCGGCTGCCGAACTGGCTCTTGGATACGACACCGAGCTCGGCCGGGTCTACGCACGACTGGCTGCGCCGACACCATGGCCACCACAGCCGTTTGCAACGATCGGCGCGAAGCTTCACCTTGCATATCGCGAATGGCGCGCAGGGGCCGAGTGAGCAGGGCTCGCCATAAACCTCCGGAAAAGTGACGCACACGATATCGGGCGTCATCAGCCTAGGTTTTGCTCTGGAATGCGCGGGGTTCGCCAATCCTTGCCACCCCAAAACGTCCATCTCTTTCGCATTGGATGTGCCCACGGCCATAGCTGCGTGGCGCCTGATCCCGGACTCCGCAGCTTGTCCAATGCCGAGTTCGCCTCCGGTTCCTTTCATCCAGCCTTGATCCGCGGTGACCCGAAGCGAAACCGTCGCGACGGAATCACTAGCTATTTCAGGCTGTTAGCTTAGATTCATCCAAAATTGTATTCTGTCAGAACTTTTATTGTGTACGCAAAGTACACAATTTATTGACAGCATATTAGATGCGTGCCATGTTTCTGCCATGGCGCAACCAACGGCGTGGAGTGACGCATGGCGAAGACCGTCAAGAGCAACCTGTACGAAGACCTGAAACGTCAAATTCTGACGATGGAGCTCGACCCCGACGCCGATCTCGACGAAGCCAGCCTGAGCGAGCGCTATGGCCTTTCTCGAACACCGGTGCGGGACATCTTTCGTCGGCTGGCAGGCGAAGGTTATGTCGATATTCGCGAAAACCGCGGCGCACGCGTCATTCCGATGAACCACGCCACGCTGCGAAACTTCTTTCTGGTCGCGCCGATGATCTATGCGGCCATTGGTCGATTGGCGGTCCAGAACTTCAAATCATCACAACTTGCGGATTTGAAGCAGACGCAGGAACGCTTCCGCAGGGCCAGCGAAAACCGCGACGCCTTGGACATGGTCCTTGAGAACAACCGCTTCCACGAGATCTTCGGCGAGATGTCGGCAAACGTCTATTTGCAGCCAAGCCTTGGCCGCCTGCTCATCGACCATGCCCGGATCGGTCACACCTTCTTCCGGCCGAAAAACGAGGACATGAAGCGCCGGCTTCAGCAGGCGGTCGAACACCACGACGCCTTCATCGAAGCGCTGGCGGCGCACGACGAGGATGCCGTCGTCGATCTCGTCTTTGAACATTGGGAATTGTCCCGCGAGAACATGGAGATGTTCATCGCGCCGCAGGGACTTAAGGCGGACGTCTCGATCGGCGGTCCGGCTGCCAGAACATTGGAGAAATCACAGTGAAATTCGAGGGGATCTACACCCCGGCCATCACGCCGCTCGATCAAAGCGGACAGATCGACCGGAAGGCCTTCGCGGCCGTGCTGGAAACGTTGATCGAGGCCGGGGTCCACGGGATTATCGTTGGCGGGTCGACGGGCGAGTACTACGCGCAGACAAGCCAGGAACGTTTTGACCTCGCTTCCTACGCGAAGGACGTCATCGGGAGCCGCTTGCCTCTCATCATCGGAACGGGCGCCACACGGACCGAGGATTCGGTCGAATACGCGAAGGCCGCCAAGGAGATCGGCGCCGATGCGATCCTCGTATCCACGCCTCCCTATGCGCTTCCGACGGAGCGGGAAAACGCCGTTCACGCGCTGACCGTCGATCGTGCGGCCAACCTGCCGATCATGCTCTACAATTACCCCGCCCGCATGGGTGTGATGATGGGCGAGGAATATTTCTCGCGCGTCGGCAAGTCGAAGAACGTCGTCGCCATCAAGGAAAGCTCCGGCGACATGGGCAACCTTCATCTGCTCGCAAGGAAATTCCCGCATATCGCCCTTTCCTGTGGCTGGGATGACCAAGCGCTTGAATTCTTCGCATGGGGCGCAAGAAGCTGGGTTTGCGCCGGCTCGAATTTCCTGCCGCGGGAGCATGTCGCTCTCTATGAAGCCTGTGTGGTCGAGAGGAATTTCGACAAGGGTCGCGCGATCATGACCGCAATGTTGCCACTGATGGATTTCCTCGAATGCGGCAAGTTCATCCAGTCGATCAAACACGGCTGCGAGATCATCGGCCTTGAGGCCGGCCCGGTGCGCGCGCCGCTTCGCCCACTCAACTGCGAAGAAAAACGAACACTCCAGACCGTCGTTGCCACTCTGAAGCGCACGGTCGGCCAAATCACGTCGGGAGCCAATCGTCATGCATGAACCATTGACCGCCGCCGAATACAAGGCGATCGCAGCCGACATACAGTTTCCGACGAATGCGTTCATTGACGGCGCATTCCGTCCGGCAAGCTCCGGCAAGACCTTCAAGGCCAAGAACCCCGCGACCGGCGAGACCCTTGCGAAAGTTGCTGCCTGTGACAGTGCGGATGTCGATTATGCCGTGCTCAAGGCGAGGGAGGCGTTCGATGATGGTCGCTGGCGGCTGCAGTCCCCGTCCGAGCGCAAGGCCGTTCTCTTGCAGCTTGCCAAGCTGATCGAGCGCAATCGTCACGAGCTTGCCGTCATGGAAAGCCTCGATAGCGGCAAGCCGATCCGCGAGTGCCAGACGGTCGACGTGCCCGATACCATTCATACGCTGCGCTGGCATGCGGAACTGATCGACAAGCTCTACGACAATACGGCACCGGTCGGACCAAATGCGCTGACGATGATCGTGCGAGAACCGGTGGGCGTCGTCGGCTGCGTTCTGCCCTGGAACTTCCCCCTGCTCATGCTCGCATGGAAGATCGGGCCGGCCCTTGCCGCGGGATGCTCCGTGGTCGTCAAACCGGCGGAGGATACGACGCTAACGACGCTTCGCGTCGCCGAACTTGCCCATGAGGCGGGCATCCCTGCCGGCGTCTTCAACGTCGTAACCGGAAGCGGCAAGGACACGGGCGAGCCGCTTGGTTTGCACATGGACGTGGACATGATCGCCTTTACGGGTTCGACGCCGACGGGACGCCGTTTCCTGCGTTATGCAGCAGACTCCAACCTGAAACGCGTGGTGCTCGAGTGCGGCGGCAAGAACCCGGCGGTCGTTCTTGACGACGTAGAAGATCTCGACCTTGTCGCCGAGCAGGTCGTCAATGGCGCCTTCTGGAACATGGGCGAGAACTGCTCGGCGACATCGCGGCTCATCGTACATGCCAAAGTCAAGGACGAGCTCCTCAAGCGGATCGGGGCTTACATGCGCGAATGGAAGACCGGCGACCCGCTCGACCCGGAAAACCGCATCGGCGCGCTCGTCAACAAGGCGCACTTCGAGAAGGTTACCTCGTTCCTTGATGACGCAAGGAAGGAAAAGCTTTCAATCGCGCATGGCGGCGACACGCGCGACGGCATCTTCGTCGAACCAACGGTCGTAGAAGGCGTCACGCCGTCGAGCCGGCTTTTCAAGGAAGAGATTTTCGGGCCCGTTCTATCGGTCACGACCTTCAATTCCATCGCCGAGGCGGTCGCCCTTGCCAACGACACGAATTATGGTCTGACAGCCTCAATCTATACCGCAAGCCTCAGGAACGCGATCAAGCTATCACGCGAGATCCGGGCGGGTGTCGTTACGGTCAACTGCTTCGGGGAAGGGGACGCGACGACGCCGTTTGGCGGTTACAAGGAGTCGGGTTTCGGCGGCCGAGACAAGTCGATCTTCGCCCACGACAACTACTGCGAACTGAAGACGATCTGGATCGATGTTTCCGATCGTTCGGTCGACGAGACGATCCGATGACGAAGACTATCGTCAGACGGCTCCCAGCTGAATCCGGCGTCTCAGGCTGGGAGGCGATCAGCAACCGTATCGCCCCCATGCAGACGCTCGAAGGCAGTGTGGCGGCCGACTGGCTCATCGTCGGGGCCGGGTTTGCGGGATTGTCCGCTGCCCGACGGCTCTCGCAGATCCGGCCAGCTGACAAGATCGTCATCATGGAGGCGGGAGAGGTAGCCAAAAGCACCGCCGGCCGAAATTCCGGCTACATGATCGATGTGCCGCACAATCTCTCGGCGGGCGAGTACTCGGGCGCCAGTGAAACGGCAACCGCCCTTGAGATCGCACAAAACCGCTTTGCGATCGATTTTGCAAAAAGCGCTGCTGACGAATACGGGATGTCCCGGGAGACATTCGACCCGTCAGGCAAGATCAATGCTGCCGCAACGACGCGGGGAATGAAGCTGAACGTCAGTTACGGCGAGTCGCTTCGGCGCATCGGCGAAAAACATGTGTTCTTCGACCGATCGCAAATGCGCGAACTCACGGGCTCCGACTATTACCTCGGCGGTTTATATACGCCCGGTGCGATCATGATCCAGCCTGCGGACTATGTTCGCGGCTTTGCGGCCGGTGTTGGGCAACGCGTGACCATCTTCGAGCGCTCCCCTGTAACGGAACTGCGGCGCGAGGGGGGGACCTGGGCTGCCAAATCGACACGGGGCTCGGTTACCGCGCCAAAGGTCATCCTGGGGGTCAACGGGCATATCGAGGACTTCGGCCATTTTCGCGGTCGGCTGATCCACATATTTGCCTATGCGTCGATGACGGCTCCCTTTCCGGCGGATGATATCGCACACGCACTATCTGGGCAGGACAGGTGGGCATTGCTCCCGGCCGATGCCATGGGCGCAACGGTTCGCAAGATAACGTCGAACGGGCTTTCACGCATCGTCCTTCGCACAAAATACACCTATGACAGGACGGTCACCGTCACCGACAAACGCCTGGCCAAGCTCGCGGCAGCCCATCGCCACTCGCTTGACGCACGCTTTCCGAAATTGACGGATTTGCCGTTCCAGTACAGTTGGGCCGGCCGCCTGTGCCTCAGTCGCAATCACGTGCCGGCCTTTGGCGAAATCGACGAAGGCCTGTTTTCGGCGTGCTGCGAAAATGGCCTCGGGACCGTGAAGAGCACGCTTGCCGGTGTGCTGGCGGCCGAGCTTGCGACCGGAACGGGCTCGGAACAACTCGACAAATACATGGATCATCCGGCGCCCACGAGACTGCCGCCCGAGCCGTTTGCATGGCTGGGGATCAATTCGGTGATCAAATTGCAGGAATTGCGTGCAGGCCGCGAGGGATGACCCTTGCCGCGCAATGTGAAGACTGAGCCTAAAGCAGGTCTTCAACGAGAATGGGAACAAGAACTAGGAGTAAGAACAATGAAGACTTTGTGGAAAGCGCTCTGCGCCGCCGCGATGGTCGGGATCAGCATCCTTCCTGCTCGCGCGGAAGAAAAGACGATCAACATGGGCACGATGTCATGGGAAGACTTAACGCCCATCACCGGCATTACCAAGAAGGTTCTTGAAGACGCCGGCTATACCGTCAAGGTGACCGAGTTCTCAGAATGGGGCATCGCCTATGCCGCTCTTGCCAAGGGCGACATCCAGGTTCTCACCTCGCAGACGGACTATGTCGCCCAGGACTATTGGAACAAGAACAAGAACCGTCTCGAGAAGATTTCGCCGGTTTCGCACGGCCTCTACCAGGGCATCGCAGTTCCGAAGTACGTTCCGATCGATTCACTGGAACAGCTCAATGAAAACGCCGACAAGTTCGGCGGCAAGATCATCGGCATCGAGCCCGGCGCCGGTTTGATGCGTGACTCTTCGAACGCCGTCAAGGACTACGATATCAAGTTGCAACTTGTCGAAGGCAGCACGGCTGCGATGACGGCTGCCCTCAAGTCGGCCTATGATCGCAAGGAGTGGATCGCCGTTACGATTTGGGAGCCGTCGTGGATGGTCCAGAAATACGAGGTGAAGTACCTCAAGGACCCGAAGGGCGTCTTCCCGCCGCCGCAGAGCTACTACTGGATCGGCAAGAAGGGGTTCTCCGAAGAAAACCCGCACGCCCGTGAGGTCATGGCCAGCGTCTACGTTCCGATCACCGACATCACCGCCATCAACGGCGAGGTCAAGGATGGCAAGACGATGGATCAGGCTGTGCAGGGCTGGATCGCGGCGCATGCCGACCTGATCAAGCGTTGGGAAAACATCAAGAAGAACTAACCGTGCAGGGCCGTCCGATCCGGTCGGGCGGCCCTTGAAGCCCAATGAGAGAAGCCAGCACCAATTGGCTCAAGGGGATCGCTATGAAAGCCACAAATGCCGATACCAATGAAGTCCTGATTGATTGCCAATCCCTCTGGAAGGTCTTCGGAGACAAGTCCGCAGCCGCCATGAGATCGATTGCCGAGCGTGGACTGGGCAAGAAGGACGTGCTGAAGGAGTTCAACTGCGTCGTCGGCGTCTCCAACGCCAGCCTGCAGGTACGGCGCGGCGAGATCTTCTGTATCATGGGCCTGTCCGGTAGTGGCAAGTCGACACTTATCCGGCTGCTTAACAAGCTGATTACACCAAGCTCCGGAAAGGTGTTCGTGAAGGGCAAGGATATTGCCGCCCTGCCTCCGGCCGAGCTTCGGCAGATGCGCGCCAAGAATATCGGCATGGTATTCCAGAGTGTTACGCTGCTTCCGCACCGCACGGTGCTTGAAAACGCGGCCTTTGGCCTGGAAGTCCAGGGCATCCCCAAGCCCGAGCGTAACAAGACCGCCAAGGCCGCCTTGGAAACGGTGGGCCTGGCAGACTGGGTTGACCGTTACCCGAAGGAACTGTCCGGCGGCATGCAGCAGCGTGTCGGCCTTGCCCGCGCGCTTGCCTCCGATCCCGAAATCATCCTGATGGACGAGCCTTTCAGCGCGCTCGATCCGCTGATCCGTCGACAGCTTCAGGACGAATTTCGCCAGCTTACGAAATCGCTTGGCAAGTCGGCCGTCTTCATCACGCACGATCTCGACGAGGCAATCCGCATCGGTGATCGTATCGCCATCATGAAAGACGGCGTCATCATCCAGACGGGTACTGCCGAGGAGATCATCCTTAATCCAGCGGACGATTATGTCGCCGAGTTCGTGGCGGGCATATCGCGGCTCCATCTGATCAAGGCGCATTCCGTAATGCACAGCGTTAGCGAGTTTCAACGCAGCGAGCCACACGCCGACATCTCGTCGCTGGTGCGCACCACTCTGGATGCCGACATCGACGAGTTGATCACGCTGACCATGCAGACAGACCGCGACGCCATTGCCGTCGTCGACAACAATGAGGTCGTCGGCGTGGTCACACCGCGCAGCCTCCTCATGGGCGTCAAGGGTACCTCCAACAACGATCGCGCGGCCGCCTGACCGCTGAACGGGAGCTGAGTGACATGGACGTTTCAAGCTTCACTGACACCTTCGACGAATGGACCGACGCCGCCCTTGAGTGGGTCAGCGAGCACGGAGAATCCCTTTTCGACTACGTCAGATGGGTTCTCGAGGGGCTCTACGGTGGAATCCTCTGGCTGCTGGAGCTTCCGCCGTTTTATGTCGTCGCGATCGTGGTTGCGCTGGTGGGATGGCGGCTGGTGAACGCCTGGTTCGCTATTTTGAGCGGCGTTGCGCTGCTATTGTGCTTTTCCATGGGGCTCTGGCCCGAAACGATGAGCACCCTGGCACTGGTCTTGACGGCAACGGTGCTCGCACTCGCGATCGGTATTCCTGTCGGGGTCGCGGCAGGTTTCCTAACGGCTATCGACCGGTTCATGGAACCGGTCCTCGACCTTATCCAGACGCTTCCGCCATACATCTATCTCCTGCCGGCGATCGCCCTGCTGGGTTACGGTCCAGCAACGGCACTTATCGCCACCATCGTCGTTGCCGTGCCGCCGGCAATCCGGCTGACCTCGCTTGGGATCCGCATGACGCCAAGGGAGTTCATCGAACTTGGTGAGGCAAGCGGGATGCGACCGGACCAGATGTTTTTCAAAATCCGCCTGCCGTTTGCCCTTCCCAGCATCATGGCTGGGATCAACCAGAGCCTGATGATGGCGTTCGGCATGGTCGTCATCGCCGGCATCGTCGGCTCCGGCGGCCTTGGAGAGACGATCTATGGCGCGATCCGCACGCTCGACATCGCGACGTCCATCAACGGTGCAATCGCAATCGTCGTCCTGACGATGGTGCTCGACCGCGTAACACAGAGCGCGGCTCGGCTTGGAACAGGGAGGCAGTCATGAACCCGTCGCTCTTGCAGTTTTCGCCAGGCGCTTTTCTGGCTCCGGCGGTTGACTGGCTAAACACCAACCTGCATCCGCTGTTCGCCGCGATCAGCTATTTGGTGGAGGCCGTCCTGTCGGCAATCGAGGCCGCACTGCTTTTCGTGCCGCCTATGGCCCTGATCGGTATCGTCGTGGTCGCCGCCTTCCTCGCGGTCAACCTGCGAGCGGCAATCCTCGCAGGTCTCTGCCTGGGGTTTTGCCTGATCGTCGGGTTCTGGACGGCGTCAATGCAGACAATTGCACTTGTGACCGTCGCGGTCTTGATCTCGGTGCTCATCGCGTTCCCTGTCGGCGTCCTCTGCTCGCGTTACAAGACCCTCGAGGCCATCGTCCGACCGATGCTCGACGTCATGCAAACCGTGCCGCCGTGGGTTTACCTGATCCCCGCGGTGATGATCTTCAGCCTTGGGCGCGTACCGGCCATCATTGCCACGATCGTCTACGGCATACCACCAATGTTGCGACTGACCACCTTGGCATTCAACCAGGTGCCGCGCGAGTTCGTGGAGCTTGGCAGTGCGATTGGTGCCCATCCTCGTTCGGTGCTTTGGAAGATCGAAATTCCGCTGGCCAAGCAGACCCTCTTGGTCGGCCTGAACCAATGCATTCTCCTTTCGCTGGCCATGGTCGTTCTGGCGGGCCTGGTTGGAGCAGGTGGTCTTGGCGCCGAGGTGACACGCGGTCTGACCCGCATGGAGATGGGGTTGGGTTTGCGCGCCGGGCTTTCCATCGTGGCAGTCGCGCTCCTGCTCGACCGGTTGAGCCGCGGTCTTCTCGATCGTGACCGGACGCTTCGGGCAGCGTGACTCGAGGAAAGATATGAGAAACAGCTTCTTCTGCATTGACGCCCACACATGTGGAAATCCGGTGCGTCTCGTTGCCGGCGGCGGCCCGCTACTGCCGCATGTTCCGATGGGCGAGAGGCGCGAACTCTTTGTCCGCGACCACGACTGGGTGCGACAGGCCTTGATGTTCGAGCCCAGAGGGCATGACATCATGTCGGGAGCGATCATCTATCCTGCCTATCGCAACGACTGTGATTTCGCGGTCCTTTTCATCGAGGTGAGCGGGTGCCTGCCGATGTGTGGGGCTGGAACGATCGGTGTCGTGACGGCCGCGATCGAGGAGGGGCTGGTGAAGCCGCGCACACCGGGGCATGTTTCCATCGAAACGCCGGCAGGACGGGTCGACGTCGCCTATGAGGAAAGGAACGGATATGTGGACTCGGTCCGCCTCTATAATGTGCCGAGCTATCTGCACGAAGCGGACGTCACCGTTAACGTGCCTGGAATGGGGCGCCTGGTTGTCGATATTTCCTATGGCGGCAACTACTACGCCGTCGTCGAGCCACAGGAGAACTGGGCAGGACTTGACGGTATGACCGCAGCCGAGATCATCGGCTTCAGCCGGGGGCTGAGAGAAGCGCTCGCTGATGTTTGCGACCCGGTTCATCCGGACGACGGGAGAATTCGCGGCGTTCATCATGCGATCTGGTGCGATCGTCCGGTCAATGACCAGTCGGATGGCCGATGTGCCGTATTTTATGGCGACAAGGCGATAGACCGGTCACCTGGCGGAACCGGCACCTCGGCACGGATGGCGCAATTGCACGGGAAGGGACGGCTTGCCATCGGCTCTTCCTACCGACATGAGAGCCTCATCGGGACGGTGTTTGAGGGAAAGGTTGAGGGGGATGTCGACATTGGTGTGTACAAGGGCATCCTTCCGAGCATAGGCGGCTGGGCCCGCGTTGTCGGTCACAATACAATCTTCGTCGATGATCGAGACCCGTTGGCACACGGCTTTCAGATAAGATGAGTGACGGACGGCAAGCGTCCCCGTATCAAGGAGATTGAGATGCAACCAGAAGACCATCGGCAAGGAGACGCCGTCGGCAAATCCGCCGGCCGTCTAAAGGTTGGATTTGTGCTTGCTCGATCCTTCACGCTTTCGGCCTTCGCGCTTTTCGTGGATACGCTGCGGCTTGCCAGCGACGAGCACGATCGTTCGGGACGCGTGCTGGCGGACTGGCAGGTGCTAGGAAGCACGAGGCATCTGATTACATCAAGCTGCGGGGTCCAGGTGGCGCCGACCTCCGATTTCGTGGATCCGACGAGGTTCGACTACATTGTCGTCGTCGGAGGTCTCCTGACAGCGGAAAACCCGGTCGATCACGACACGGTCACATTTCTGAAGCGCGCGGATGCTGCCAAGGTACCCTTGATCGGCCTATGTACCGGCACCTTCATCCTTGCGGATGCTGGTTTGATGAGGAACCATGAAACATGCGTGAGCTGGCTCCACTACAAGGAGTTTAGAGAGCGCTTTCCTAATCTTCCTGTACGATCGGACAGGATATTCAACCTGGACCGGCAACGCGGCTCGTGCGCCGGCGGTAGCAGTGCAGCCGATGTCGCAGCCGTCCTTGTGCGGCGCTACATCAGCCGCGAGGCCGAAAGGCATGCGCTGGAAATATTGCAAATCGAAAAGGCGCGGTCTGCGGGCGACATTCAACCTCGACGTCCGTTGCACGACGAGTACGAAGATAACCGCGTCAAGGCCGCGATGATCCTGATGGAGCAGCATGTCGAGGGCGGCATGACCATTCTCAAGCTCGCGGCTTCGGTTCGCCTGTCGCGCCGTCAGCTCGAGCGGTTGTTTTTGGAAAAGGCGGGCATGTCTCCTGCGAAAGCCTATACGCGCGTGCGGATGGAGAGGGCAAAGGCCCTGCTTCTGCAATCGAAGGCGTCGCTGATCGAAGTCGCTCTCGATGTTGGCTACGAGAACGCCTCCCACTTCACGCGCACGTTCAAGCGCATATTCGGCCAAACGCCCACTCAACTTCGAGCCTCTGGACTACGGCTTCACTAGACGCCTCGGCCTCCTTGCCGAGCACAGCGCGATCGTCGATTGAGTTTGCCGGGAGGAGATTTTGGCAGTTGCCGCTGCGAAAGGATCTCTCGGGAACATTGTCGATCATCGAGACGACCATCCAGGAAACGTTCCCGACTTTCCTGCAGGACGGGCCGGCGGCGCCTGCCTTCGGTCTTCGCACCGGCTAGCACGGCGGCCGGGAAAGAACACGCGCAAGCTGCCAGTGATCAACGGCTGCGAGCGATGACGAGCCTTGTCTCGTGCGGTGTCTATCCTCAAGCCCAACGTATAGCGGGAATCCGACATCCGATTTCCGCAGGGTTCTGACATGACTTAGTCGATCAGGCGCTGGGCGGTGAACTTGTCCGTCACCAGCGTGTCAATGACGCCCACTCGAAGTGCGCCGGCGATAGCGGCGGTCTTTTTCGAGCCGCCCGCCAGGGCAATCACTCTATCGACACGCTTAAGCTCTTCGAGCGGGAGGCCGATGACGCGCTCGTCCAATGGCGTCTTGACGGGCTTCCCGTCCTTGTCGAAGAAGCGCAGCGAGATGTCGCCCACGGCACCGGCTTCCGCAAGGTCGGCGAGTTCGCGCGACGAAAAGATGTTTCCCGAGCGCGCGAGCAGCTCGGACGGCTCGACGGCGCCGATACCGACGATCGCCAGCGAAATGCTTCCGAACAAGTCCATTGTCTCGCGAACAAACGGATCGGCCTGCATCAGAAGTTTTGCCTCGCGAGACGACGTCACGCCCTGGACCGGGAGAAGCTTCGGCTCAGCGCCCGTCAGCCGTGCCAATCGCGTGGTGAGCTGGGTTGCATGGGTCTGCACCGAGGGGTCACCCATGCCGCCGAGCGTCTGGACGACATACTTCGCCTGCGCACTCTTTTGCGGATGAATGTTTTCTACCATCTTGAAGATTGTCTGGCTCCAGCTCGAAACGCCGATGATCTCACCGGGCGCCATCGTGACCTCGAGTAGATGAGCGGCGGCCTCGCCAATCCTGGCCATGATCGCTCCGTCGCGATCTTCGGTGCATTCGACGACGATGGCTTCCGGTAGGTCGTATCTCTCGCGAAGCGCGCCCTCGAGCTCGCTATAGGTCCCCACGGGAGGGATGACGCTCGTGCGGACGATGTCCTCGGCCTCGGCGCGCTTCAACATCCGGGAGACCGTCGCCTGAGACAGCCTTAGGTGCTGGGCGATCTCCGCCTGGCGCCGGCCCTCGATATGATACATCTGGGCCACTCTTGAGATGAGGCGGAGTTCGTTCAGGCGAGTCATCGTGAATCCCGGAGTGAATTTTTATTCACCATTAGCCGGTGTACGGCGCGCCGTCGAGCGGGCGATGGCATCCTTCCAGGTATCGAGGAGGGTCTGGCGATCCACCGGCTGCGGAGTGATGATCTGCGTACTTCGCGGTAACCGCTCGATGACCTTGAGGTCGCTCCAGAATCCGAGCGAAAGACCGGCCAGATAGGCAGCTCCCAACGCCGACGCCTCAGGGGCCGCGCACTGGATGACGGCGTGCTCGACAAGGTTTGAGACGCACTGCATCAGGAACAGGTTCTGGCTGGGCCCGCCATCGACATAGAGGGCACCGAGCTCGCCGCCGCTCTGGGCGCGCATCGCTTTGATCACGTCGTGAACCTGGAAGGCGATCGAATCCGTCACCGAACGGGCCATTTGTGCCCGGGTCGTGCCGAAGTTGATCTGGGAAAACAGCGCCCGAGCGTCGGAACTCCAGTACGGAGCGCCCAATCCCACGAAGGCGGGCACGAAACCTGGCCCGCCAGGCTCAGCAGTAGCGGCGAGATCGACGAGCGCGGCAACGTCGGGAAGGCCAAGAATTCCAGCCATCCAAGGCAGGCTGGCAGCCGAAACCAGGATGTTGCCTTCGAAGGCGAAAGTCGGCTTGCCGGCGATGCGCCAGGCAAGCGTTGTCGTGATGCCGTTTTGCGGAGCGATGAACTGGGGAAGCGTCGTCATCACGGAAGAGCCGGTTCCGAATGTCACCTTTGCGTCGCCAGGCTGGAAAGCGCCGTGGCCGAAGAGCGCAGCGTGGCTGTCGCCGATCGCCGCCCTTATGGGGGTGCCGTCAGGTACACCGGGCAGCCCAAGCGTTGCTCCGAAGTCGCCCGAACTGTCGACCACCTCCGGAAGTAACGCGATGTCGACACCGAAGACTTCACCGAGTTCCTTGCTCCACCTCTGGTCTTGCAGGTCGAACAACTGGCTTCTTGCCGCATTCGAGGCGTCGCAGGCATGGCGTCGTCCACCGGTCAGGCAATGGACGAGCCAACTGTCGATCGTCCCCAGCCGCACGCGGCGGCCGGCCCGTGCGCGCTCGAGCAGCCAGCGATACTTGGAGCCAGGAAACATCGGATCGAGCGGAAGACCGGTAAGCGCCCGCACGCGGTCCTGATGGCCTTCGGCGATGAGGCGTTCGCAAGCAGGCGCGGTTCGTCTGCACTGCCAGCTTACGACTGGCCCGAGTGGTTCTCCCGTTTCGGCGTCCCACATCGTGACCGATTCGCGCTGGTTTGAAATCGCGACGGCTTCGACGGCTGCCGCCGGCGCTACTGCTAGGCACGCCTCGATTGCTTCGCACACTGACGCATAGATCCGGCAGGGCTCCTGTTCGACCCAGCCCGGTTTCGGATAGGTAATGCCGACAGAGGCCGAACCCCTGGCGACGACTTGTCCTTCCTCAGAAACGAGAACGGCCTTGGAATTGGTCGTGCCTTGGTCGATCGCCAGAATGGCCCGCATCTTATCCTCCCAAAATGAAATGCCGGGGCGAGATATCCGCGCCCCGGCTCGAGCGCGTGCTACATCACTTGCGCCCGATGAGTGACTGTGCCGCGTCGGCCATCGCTACGGGAGCCATGCCGAATTCGTCGAGCAGGAACTCAGCCGATCCGGTTGGCGCGTAGATCCCAGGAACGCCAAGGCGCTTCATTGGCACGGGTGCGTTTTCGACGACCACTTCGGCGACGGCGGAGCCGAGCCCGCCGAAGATCGAATGCTCCTCTGCCGTGACGATCGCGCCGGTCTCCTTGGCGGCGGCGATGATCGCGTCCTCGTCGATCGGGCGGACCGTCGCAAGATTCAGGACCCTTGCGCTGACGCCGCGATCGGCGAGGATTTCAGCGGCCTTCATGATGCGATGCGTCAGGGTGCCGTTTGCGACAAGCGTCACGTCCGTGCCTTCGCGCAGAAGATTGGCCTTGCCGAGCTCGAACTTATGCCCTTCCGGAAGAAGGTCGGGAACGCCGACGCGCGACAGACGGAGGAAGCAGGGCCCGTTATAGGTCGCCGCCCATTCGACGGCCGCCGCAGTCTCGATCCGGTCGCATGGGGCAATCACCGGAAGGTTGGGCAGGACGCGGGTCCAGGCGAAGTCCTCGATCGAGTGGTGGGTGGGACCCAGCTCTCCATAGGCCATGCCAGACGAGATGCCGACGAGCTTGACGTTCGCGTTCGAGTAGGAGATGTCAGCCTTGATCTGTTCGAGAGACCGCCCCGTGAGGAAGGGAGAAGCGCCGCAGACGTAGGGAAGGCGGCCGCCATTGGCGAGACCGGCGCCGACGCCGACCATGTTCTGTTCGGCAATACCGACGTTCACGAGCCGCTCGGGGAACTTAGACTTGAATCCGCCAAGCTTGGAGGAGCCGACAGAGTCGTTGCAGACCGCCACGATCGTCTCGTTCTCGGCCGCCAGACGCTCGAGCGTGGCTGCGAACGCGTCACGGCAGTCGTAGAGCTTGGGTGCGTTTACCGGCGCATTCATCACAGTGCCTCCGACAGTTCTGCCATCGCGGTTTCGTACTGTTCCTTGCTCGGAACCTTGTGATGCCAGTCGACACGGTCCTGCATGAACGAAATTCCATGACCCTTGTTGGTGTGGGCCACGATGCAATGCGGCCGTGAGCCGCGGTATTCGAGAGCGGGGACAATCTCGCTCATGTCGTTTCCATTGATCTCGGTAACCTCCCAGTCGAAAGCCTCGAGCTTGGGCCGGAGAGGGGCGAGGTCGTTGGTGTCGGAAAGAGATGCGCCCTGCTGGAACCTGTTATGGTCGATGATCAGGGTGAGGTTGTCCAACTTGAACTGGGCGGCCGCCATGACGGCCTCCCAGTTGGATCCTTCCTGCATCTCCCCGTCGCCCGTGACGACGTAGGTGTGATACTTCGCTCCAGAAAGCTTGGCGGCCTTGGCCATGCCGACCGAGACCGGCAGACCGTGGCCAAGCGGACCGGTGTTCGTTTCGACGCCGGGAACCTTGTTGCAGTTGGGATGCCCGTTCAATCGAGAATGCGGCTGCAGGAAAGTGGAGATTTCCTCTTCCGGTATGAAGCCGCGCTTGGCCAGGGTGACATAGAGCGCGCAAGCCGTGTGTCCCTTGGAAAGAACAAATCGGTCGCGCTCCGGGTCCTTCGGCTGGTCGGGCCGGATTTTCAAGACACGGAAATAAAGCGCCGTCAGGATGTCGATGACCGACATCTCGCCGCCGATATGTCCAGCACCGGCTTCAAAGACTGCCTGAAGATCACGTAATCGGATCTCACGAGCTTGACGCTCAAGTTCCTTGATATCCATGGGTTCCTCTACTGCATAATTATTCATCATGCAATATTTTTGCATAAGTTACCCTTTAGTCAAGCCCTCGCGGCGAAGATGGGCGAAATTCAAGGGCGGCAAATCTTATTGACACGGGTGTTGCAACTTGTTAATGAATTTTCCAGCAAGCGTGAATAATTATTCTAGCCTGCACGATTATTGGCTACCAGCTAGCCTTGGGAGGAATGATGGTGGCGATCGACATCAACGAACAGAAACTTTCGTCCGGTAATTGGCTCGGCAAGCTCAAAGGCGCCACGGGTCCGCTCGTTGGTCTGCTTGCCCTCTGCATCTTCCTGAGCTTCAGCACAGACGCGTTCCTTTCCGTTCGAAACGGACTCAACATTCTCGACCAGATCACCGTTCTCGGCATCATGGCGGTCGGGATGACCTTCGTCATTCTGATCGGTGGCATCGATCTGTCCGTTGGCTCGGTGCTCGCTCTGGCGATGATGGTCATGGGCTGGAGCGCGAATGTCGCCGGTCTTCCGCTGGCCGTCGGCATGGTGTTCGGCCTGTTCGCCGCCGCAACAGCGGGCCTGATCGTCGGACTTCTCGTGACGCAGTTCAAAGTGCCCGCGTTCATCGCTACCCTGGCCATGATGTCGGCGGCCCGCGGCGTCGCGAACATGATCACTGACGGCCAGCAGATCGTCGGCTTCCCGGACTGGTTCATGATGCTTGCGATCGACCGCCACTTCGGCATCCTGACGGCCACCGTCTTCCTGATGCTCGCCGTCGTCCTGGTTGCCTGGCTCTTCCTGCATTTTCGTTCTGAAGGGCGCATGCTCTATGCGGTAGGGGGGAATCCCGAGGTCGCTCGTCTTGCCGGGATCAACGTCCAGCTCGTTACGATCGGCGTCTATGTCGTCAGTGCAGTGCTTGCGGGTCTTGCAGGCATCGTCCTCGCCGCCCGTCTCGACTCCGTGCAGCCGTCCAGCGGCTTCGGCTACGAGCTCGACACTATCGCCGCGGTCGTGATCGGCGGCACCTCGCTCTCCGGCGGCGCCGGCGGCATCGGCGGGACGCTTATCGGCGTGCTCATCATCGGTGTCCTGCGCAATGGCCTCAATCTTCTCAACGTCTCGCCGTTCCTGCAGCAGGTGATCATCGGCATCGTCATCGTTCTCGCAGTCGGCGCGGAGACCATTCGTCGGCATCGCGCCTGACGAGCGGGTCCGCCGCTGGCGGATCTCCAGGAATTCCGCGCCGAAGTTTCGGAGCGGATCTATACCCCGAGGGGGAGGATCTACCCGAGGGTTTCATCTAACAACGGAGGAATGACAATGAAAATTGCGCGCACCATGCTCGCGTCTGCTGCTTTGCTCGGCCTTACTCTTGGACCGGTCCATGCCGCGGAACTGAAAAAGCTCGGCCTCGCCGTCGCAAACCTTCAGGCAAACTTCTTTAACCAGATCAAGCAATCGGTGGAAGCCGAAGCCAAGAAGCGCGGCATCGAGGTCGTCACTGTGGACGCCAAAGGCGACGGCCCGACGCAGGTCAACCAGATCCAGGACCTTCTCACGCAGAAAATCGACGCCCTGATCTACATTCCTGCTGGTGCGGCCGCTGCGAGCGTTCCGGTCAAGCTTGCCAAGAGTGCTGGCATTCCAGTCGTAAACGTTGACCGCAATGCTGAAGGCGCGCCGGGCGACACCTTCCTCGCCACAAATTCTGTCGCATCGGCAAAAAACGTCTGCGACTACATACTGAAGCAGGCTGCCGGCAAGGGAAAGATGGTCATCATCCATGGCCAGAAGGGCACGACACCCGAGGTCGATCGCTCCAAGGGTTGTGCTGAATCGCTCAAGGCAAATCCGGACGTGAAAGTCGTTGCCGAGCAGTATTCGAACATCTGGAGCCAGGACGAAGGCTTCCAGATCATGCAGAACATGCTGCAGGCGAACCCGGACGTGTCGATCGTCTTTGCCCAGGCCGACGCGCTCGCGCTCGGCGCCGCTCAAGCGATCAAGGTCGCCAACCCATCCCAGAAAATTGTTGTCGGCGGCTTTGACGGCGACACCGCAGCCCTCGAGGCGCTCAGCAAGGGCGTGTTCGACGTGACGGCAACGCAGCAGACACAGAAGATGGGCCGTGATGCGGTGGAGAACGCCGCAAAGCTCGTCGCCGGCGAGAAAGTCCCGCCGGAGCAGCTCATGGACGCGACGCTGACGACCAAGGCAAACGTAGCAGGCTTCATCGCCAACCATCCGTAACAACGTCAAGATCGCGAGGAGGTGCGTCGTGACTGATCCAGTTCTTTCCCTGAGAGGCATATCGAAGCGATATGGACCGCTCCAGGTTGTCAAGAATGTCAGCTTGGACGTCTATCGGGGCGAAGTGGTAGCACTTCTCGGTGAGAATGGCGCGGGAAAGTCAACGCTCTCCGGCATCATCGCCGGGTCACGCACACCTTCCGAGGGATCGATGACATGGCTGGGGCAGCCCTATGCCCCGGCCACTCCGAGAGAGGCTATAGACAAGGGCGTGGTCCTGATCCATCAGGAACTGCAACTTCTGCCGCAGCTCTCCATTGCCGAAAACGTCTTCATTGGACGTTGGCCGATGAAAAACGGCGTCGTGGATCGTGCGCAGATGCTACGCCGCGCTCAAGAGCAGCTTGCGCGTCTCAATCTGCATATTCCCGCCTCGCGAAAGGTCGAGGGACTGTCGACCGCCAACCAGCAGCTAATCGAAATTGCGAAGGCGCTGGCTCTCAATGCAAAGCTTCTGATCCTCGACGAGCCGACCGCGGCTCTTGGGGGTGCGGAAACCGAGGCTCTCTTCGAGCAGGTCCGCAAGCTTCGGTCCGAGGGGGTCGGCATCATCTACATTTCCCACCGCATGGAGGAGATCAAGAAGATCACCGACCGGATCGTCGTCCTGCGTGACGGCGAATGCGTCCAGGAGTTCGCCGACAGCGCGACGCCGGTGCGGACGATCGTCGAGAGTATGGTCGGACGCGCGCTGGAGCGCATGTTCCCGCCGCTGCCCGTTCCCACCGATCGGCCGATGCTGGAGGTCTCCGGGCTCAGTTCGCCGGCCGACTCGTTTCGCGACGTCACCTTCGACGTAAAGGCCGGCGAGATTCTCGGAATCGCCGGGCTGGTGGGCGCCGGGCGCACGGAACTCGTGCGTGCCATCACCGGAGCGGATCCGATCAGCGCCGGATCGGTCAAGCTCGAAGGCAGGGAGCTTAAGCTCCGCGACCCGGCCGATGCAATCGCCCAGGGGATCGTCATGGTTCCCGAGGATCGCAAGGACCAGGGACTGGTTGTCGGCCACCGCATCGGCGAGAACATAATCTACGCAAACCTCGACAAGCTCGGAGGAGGGTGGATTTCCCCGGGCGTCAAACGCGCGTTCGCAGAGAAGGCCGTCGCCAAGTTCGGCGTGAAGGGCCGGGCCGACCAGCTCGCCTCCGACCTTTCCGGCGGCAACCAGCAGAAGGTGGTCATAGCAAAGTGGTTAATGCGAGACCCGAAGGTGGTCGTATTGGACGAGCCGACGCGCGGCATCGACGTCGGCGCGAGGGCCGGCATCTACGACATCATCGTCAATCTCGCAAAGCAGGGCGTTGCCGTCGTCGTCGTAAGCTCTGACCTCGAAGAAGTTCTCGGAGTTTCAAATCGAATTATGGTTCTGGCTCAGGGAAAGCAGGCAGGCATCCTCGACCGTGATGAGGCGAACGACGTCTCCGTCATGGAGCTGGCCACGATCTAAACCACCATGAAAAGGAAGAGAGCGATGTCCGACATCACTTTGAACGCCCCGAAGCTTTTCGATCTCAGCGGCCAGGTTGCTATCGTCACTGGAGCTGGAAGCGGGATTGGCCAGCGCATCGCCATCGGCCTCGCCCAATGCGGCGCCGACGTCGCCTTGCTCGACCGCCGTACGGACGACGGCCTCGCCAACACCGCCAAGCATATCGAGGCCGCCGCCCGACGTTCGATACAGATCGCAGCCGACGTCACAAGCAAATCCTCCCTGGCCGACGCGGTGGCACGCACCGAGGCCGAGCTCGGCCCGCTCACCCTTGCTGTCAACGCCGCCGGCATCGCCAACGCGAACCCGGCGGAGGAGATGGAGGAGGACCAGTACCAGATGTTGATGGACATTAACCTGAAGGGGGTCTTCCTTTCCTGCCAAGCCGAGGCCCGAGCCATGTTGAAGAACGGACGCGGCGCCATCGTCAACATTGCCTCCATGTCCGGCGTGATCGTCAATCGCGGGCTCAGCCAGGCGCACTATAACGCCTCCAAGGCCGGCGTGATCCACATGTCCAAGTCAATGGCGATGGAGTGGGTCGATCGCGGCGTCCGCGTAAACACCATTTCGCCAGGCTACACGGCCACGCCGATGAATACGCGCCCGGAGATGGTCCACCAGACCAAGCTCTTCGAAGAACAGACGCCGATGCAGCGCATGGCCGACGTTAACGAGATGGTCGGACCGGCCGTCTTCCTGCTGTCGAACGCCGGAAGCTTCGTGACGGGCGTTGATTTGCTCGTCGATGGCGGCTTCTGCTGCTGGTGATGCCATGCGCAAGCTGATCGCAGGCAATTGGAAAATGAACGGTCTCGCCTCCTCCCTGGCAGAGATCGAGGCGCTGAAGGGGCTAACGGGCACGGCGACGTGCGATATCGTCGTCTGCCCGCCCTTCACGCTGATCGAAAAGGCGGCTTACACCGCCAAGGATTCGATCGTCACGATCGGCGCACAGGACCGCCACTCGCTGGCTTCTGGCGCTTACACCGGGGATGTGTCGGCCGACCTGCTCGCCGAAGCCGGCGCGCGTGTCGCCATCCTCGCACATTCCCGCCATGAGGCCGATGCGGCTATTACTGCCAAGGCCGCCGCGGCCCACAGGACGGAACTGACGAGCATCGTCAGCGTCGGTGAGACACGCAAGCAGCGCGTCGAGGGCAAGGCGCTCGAGGTCGTCCGTGTCCAGCTAGAGGGATCGGTGCCGCAAGGCGCGACTCGAACACGATCATCGCCTACGAGCCGGTCCGGGCAATCGGTACCGGACTTGTTCCGACGGTCGAGCAGGTCGAGGAAGTGCATGCAGCCATCCGGCAGGTGCTCGAAGTGCGGCTGGGCGACGATGGCAGGCGTCAGGATCCTCTGCGGCGGGTCGGTCAAGGCGTCGAACGCAGCGGCGATCTTCGAAGCCCGCGACGTCGACGGAGCCCTTGTGGGAGGCGCATCTTTAAAGGCGTCAGAGTTTGCCGGGATCATCTCAGCAGCCGTTTGAAATCCGCGTGGATGCAGCAGGTGGCGGGCTTGCTCCAGCGCCCGCATTCGCCAGCATCGTGAAAGGAAAAGGAAATGCAACGCTTTGAAAACAAAACCGTCGTTATCACCGGCGCAAGCCGGGGCATCGGTGCGGCAATCGCAAAACGGTTTGCGCGCGAAGGAGCCAATCTGGTGGTCTCTGCCAACGAGGACAGCGTGCACGCAGTGGCGCAACAGATTAAGGCCGACGGGGGAAAGGCGATTTCGTTCGTTGGCGACGTCACCGACAAGGCAAGCGTCAAGGCGCTCTATGATGCCGCCGAAGAGGCCTTCGGCGCTGTCGCTATTTCCATCCAGAATGCTGGCGTCATCACCATCGCCCGCATCGAGGACATGACCGAAGGCGAATGGGACAAGGTCCTGGCGGTCAACACCAAGGGCGTCTTCCTGTGCGCGCAGGAAGCTATTTTGCGCATGCGCAAGCATGGACGAGGCGGCCGGATCATCAACACGGCCTCCGGTCAGGCGCGTGACGGTTTCATCTTCACGCCCCACTATGCCGCATCGAAGATGGGCGTGGTCGGCATCACGCAGAGCCTCGCCAAGGAAGTCGCGACCGAGAACATCACCGTCAATGCCTTCTGCCCCGGTATCATCGAGACAGACATGTGGGCCTACAATGACCAGGCGTGGGGGAAGCTTCTTGGAAACTACGGCCCCGGCGAGCTGATGAAGGAATGGGTCGAAGGCATTCCGATGAAGCGAGCCGGGTCGGGCGAAGATGTTGCAGGCCTGGTAACATTCCTGGCAAGCGATGACGCTGCCTACATCACCGGTCAGACGATCAATGTCGACGGTGGTCTGATCATGTCCTAGCCTTGCTGCATTTTCGAAACGGTGCGTTCGCTTGGAGAACAAGATTTGACGCCCGCCGCTCTTGCAGAACCGGGCATCGAATGTCTATGTTACGTTTGTTCTCAGGGCGGGGTGCAATTCCCCACCGGCGGTATCGAGGCAACTCGGAGCCCGCGAGCGCCTTCCGAAAGGAAGGGTCAGCAGATCCGGTGCGATGCCGGAGCCGACGGTATAGTCCGGATGGAAGAGAACAATGCTGTGGGCGCCACTCGTGCGGCGTTTCCTATGCTTGTTCGCCCAAGGGAAAATTGTGGCTTTAACTGGCCATGCTCGCCGCTCCGGCGGCTAACCCTTGAAAGGCAAGAAAGTGGCAATTTCAAAGATTGAGGAAGCTGTGGCCGCGATTACTCGCGGCGAGATCGTCGTGGTCGTCGATGACCGCGATCGGGAAAACGAAGGCGATCTGGTAATCGCATCCGACGCGATTACTCCCGAGGCGATCGCGTTCATGATGAACCACGCCAGAGGCTTGATCTGCGTCGCCATGGAAGGCGAGAGGCTCGACGAGCTCGACATTCCGCTGATGGTTGCGCACAACACCGAGACGCTCAAGACCGCGTTCACTGTCTCTGTGGACTACATCCCAGAGACGACTACCGGCATTTCGGCGGCTGACCGGGCGGCAACAGTTCGGGCGCTCGTCAGACAGGAGTCCGGCCCGAATGACTTCGCACGGCCCGGCCACATCTTTCCGCTGCGGGCACATCCGGGCGGCGTCCTGTCTCGGCCCGGCCATACCGAGGCCGCCGTCGATCTGGCGAAGCTTGCAGGGCTTTCCCCGTCCGGCGTGATCTGCGAGGTGGCAAATGACGACGGCACCATGGCGCGACTGCCGGAACTGGAGAAATTTGCAGAGAAACACGGGCTGCGTTTGATCACGATCGAGGACCTCATCGCCTACCGGACTTCCGCCCTGTCCGAGAAGGCCGCCTGAAATGGGATGCTTGCGGCATTCGCTGCAAGCGTCGCAGACGATACGTCGACGTGGTTGGCCACCGATTGGCGAGTGCGCCTTTGCCGCCGTAGTTCGGGTTGAAGAGCACGAAGTCGGAGGTCGAGAGGTCCACCGTCTGGACCTTGCCCCAGGCGTGGTTGATCGCGTAGGTCGCCGACGATCCGTTGGCTGCCCGAAAACTGTGCACAGACTTGGGTGCTGCACTGCTGCCCGCCCTGGCAAAACGTCTGCAAGCATGTTCTAATAAATAATACTCAGGGTTTAAGCGTTGGAGGGGACCGTGTCCGAACCCGACCGCGATGCCGCTATTGCCAAGGCTGAAGCCTATTTCGATTCCGGCGATCTCCGAGCCGACCTGGCGCTGCGGATCTGCATGCCGACGGAGAGCCAGAATCCCGAACGAACTCCCATTCTGACCGACTATATCGAGGCCGAAATCAGGCCTGCCTTCGAAGCGCTTGGATTTTCCTGCCGCAAACTGTCACAGGACGGCTGGCCTTTCCTGTACGCCGAGCGCCTCGAGGACGAGGCTCGGCCGACGGTCCTGGGTTATGGGCATGGCGATGTCGTGCGGGGCCTTGCCGATGGCTGGGAAGAGGGGCTATCGCCCTGGAACCTCGTAGAGCGCGATGGGAAGTGGTTTGGCCGCGGCACGGCCGACAACAAGGGGCAGCATTCAATCAACATCGGCGCGCTTCGGGCCGTGCTGGAATCAAGGGGCCGGTTGGGCTTCAACGCCAAGTATCTGATCGAGATGGGCGAGGAGAAGATTTCCCCGGGCCTGAGGAAGCTGGCTGAAAACCATAAGGAGCTATTCCGATCGGACGTCCTGATCGCATCCGACGGCCCGCGACTGTCTGCCGGCCGTCCGACCGTGTTTCTCGGGTCGCGCGGTCGCGATGAGCTTCGACCTTTGGATCGACGCGCGCAAAGGTGGACATCATTCGGGCAACTGGGGCGGGCTGCTTTCCGATCCGGCAATCCAACTCGCGCATGCGATCTCGAGCATCGTGTCGCAGAGCGGAGAAATCCTGATTCCGGAATGGCGGCCGGCGGAAATTCCTGACAACGTCAGGGAGGCTCTTTGTGACTGTGAGGTCGAGGACAGCAGCGACGCAAAGGTCGATCCTGAATGGGGTGAACCCGGCTTGTCGGCCGCCGAAAAGGTGTTTGCATGGCCGTCGTTTTCTGTGCTTGCATGCGAAGCGGGAAATCCAAAGACCCCGGTGAACGCCATTCCACCGCGCGCCTGGGCGCGGTGTCAGTTACGCTTCGTCGTCGGGATCGATACGGCTGACATCCTGCCAGCGCTAGGTCGGCATCTTAATAAAAACGGCTTTGCGATGGTTCAGGTCGCGAAATCGGCAGACGAGAGCTTCTACGCCACGCGCCTCGACCCCGATCATCCCTGGGTTCGGTGGGCGGTTGCTTCGATCGCCCGAACCACTGGAAAGAAGCCGGCGATATTGCCCAACCTTGGCGGCTCGCTGCCGAACGACATCCTCTCGGACATTCTCCGACTTCCCACCATCTGGATTCCGCATTCCTACCCGGGATGCTCGCAGCATGCGCCGAACGAGCACCTTCCGGTTTCCCTCGTGCGCGAGGGACTCGCGGTAATGGCCGGCATCTATTGGGATATGGGAGAGACAGGTGTGCCGCAGAAGGTCGGCAGCTTTTTGCTGCCACAGAACTAGAGTGCCCTGGTTGGCTGAAACCTGAGTAACGCTCTCAAAGATATTTGATAACAATGAAAAAGAAACGCCGCCACCCACGACTGCCGCGACGAGAGGTTTGTTCAGCCTTTGCAAGGCGGGTACATGGCGTACAAGAAAATCAAAAGGCACCTCCCGCTCTGGGAGGTGCCTGTTTCAAGCTATTGGTGGAGATCGCTGAGGTCACCCTAAGCCTCCCCTATCCCAGGCCGGCGGCAACACCAACGCTCGGTCCGTAGCTTCCAGCATAGCCGCCTACGAAAACCCCCGATAGCGCTTCCCCCGTTGCCACCCGCAGCGCCGCGACACCAGCGCCAATGGCAGCACCTACCGCTCCGGTGTGGAGTTCATGCTGATGCTACAAGATCCGTTCCGGTTGGTTTTTGTTGCCGTGTTCGCGAAGATCCTGTCGCTACCAAAGACAGCTTGACGCCGCGTGATCTTTGCGAAATGCTAAGATGTCAGACCAATTTAAGGGTCGACTGCCTATAATAATCTGGGGAACCATGAAGGCATCAGGCAACGATAGGCCGATTATCCGGCCGCTTCCGGCGATCGATCGGGCGCGTCAGGTAACAGACGCGCTCGCCGACTATGTCCAAAGCGCGCAGCTAAAAGCCGGCGATCGGCTGCCGGCGGAGCGCGAACTGATGTCGGCGCTGATGGTGGGCCGCTCGACGATCCGTGAAGCGATCCGTCACTTCCAGGCACTCGGCGTTATCGAAACCCGCAAGGGCAGCGGTACTTACCTCTTGAAACCGGTTTCGAAGGCGACAATCCATATGCCGCTTTCCCTCGACACCGGCCATCTGCGCGACGTGCTGCTGCAGACGCTGGAGGTGCGACGCGGGATCGAATGCGAGGCCTGCATGGTCGCCGCAAGAAAACGGACCGACAAGGATCTCGTTCTCATCGAGCAGAACCTCAACGAGATGGAGCGCGTCCATATCGAGAAAGGCACATCAGGCCCGGAAGACCTCGCCTTCCACCTTGCCATCTACGACGCGACCCATAACCCGCTCTTTCGCCAGCTTCTCGAGCAGATGCGCGAGACCTTCTGGCAGTTCTGGGAGCACCCGTTCGAGCGCGAGGATTTTGCCCGCCGCTCCTTTCCCTTTCACCGTACGCTCTTCAACGCGATCGCCGCCCGGGATGCCGAGGCCGCGCGGGAGGAGACCCTGAAAATCCTCGAGGTTGTCGAGGAAGACATCAAGGAAATGTCCAAATGAATAACGGCGCAGACGCGTTCGATCTTGCCTCGCTGATCACTGCACACGACGAGGGAAACTTCGCCGAAGCCGTTGTGCCGCCGATTTTCCAGACGTCGCTTTTCACCTTTTCCGACTACGACGACATGATCTCCTCCTATCGCGGAGAGAAGGTGCGCCCGATCTATACGCGCGGCCTCAACCCGACCGTTCGCATGTTCGAGGAGATGCTGGCAAAGCTCGAAGGAGCCGAAGATGCCCTCGGCTTTGCAAGCGGCATGGCTGCAATCTCCTCGGCGGTCCTGTCCTTCGTCGAGCCGGGCGACCGGATCGTTGCAGTCAAGCACGTCTATCCTGATGCCTTCCGCCTGTTCGGCACCATCCTGAAGCGCATGAAGGTCGAGGTGACCTATGTCGATGGTCGCGACGAGGAAGCCGTCGCAAAGGCACTGCCGGGCGCCAAGGTCTTCTACATGGAAAGCCCGACGAGCTGGGTTATGGAAGCCCACGACGTCGGCGCGCTCGCGGCACTCGCCAGGAAGCATGGCATTGTCACGATGATCGACAACAGCTGGGCAAGCCCCTACTTCCAGCAGCCGATCTCGCTCGGTGTCGATATTGTCATCCATTCGGCCTCGAAATATCTCGGCGGCCACAGCGACGTCGTTGCTGGCGTCGTCGCCGGCTCGAAGGAGATGATCGCGCGCATCAAGGCGGAGGCCTATCCCTATCTCGGCGGCAAGCTGTCACCGTTCGATGCATGGCTTTTGATCCGCGGCCTGCGTACCTTGCCGATCCGCATGCGGGCACATGAGGCAGCTGCGATGACGATCGCCAAGCGCCTGCAGGAGCTCGACGTGGTGGAGACAGTCTGCCATCCGGGCCTTGCCAACCGCCTGCCTGCGGGCCTCAACGGCACGTCGGGCCTGTTCTCCTTCATATTCCGCGAAGGTGTCGATATCCGCGCCTTCGCCGATCACCTCAAGCTCTTCAAACTGGGAGTGAGCTGGGGCGGGCATGAAAGCCTGATCGTACCAGGCGAGGTCGTGCTTCAGCAGAAGGCACAGCCGAATTCCGCGCATACCTTCGGGATCCATGCGCGGTCCGTACGCCTTCACGTCGGCCTCGAAGGAACCGAGGCCTTGTGGAAGGACATCGAGGCGGCACTGAAGGTCGCGTCGTAACGTTCGAAACCTGAAAAACCTGAAAAAAGGGGAGCAAGCATGAAAAGACTGATCACCGCCACTCTACTCGCCACGATGATGGCTGGTACGGCGCTCGCCGATACCACGCTGAAACTCGTCGAGGTCATCACCAGCCCCGAACGCACCGAGACGCTGAAGTCGATCGTCGGCAAGTTCGAGGCGGCAAATCCCGGCACCAAGGTCGACATCATCTCGCTGCCCTGGAACGAAGCCTTCCAGAAGTTCGCGACAATGGTTTCGGCCGGCGACACGCCTGACGTGATGGAAATGCCCGACACCTGGCTTTCGCTCTATGCCAACAATGGCATGCTTGAAAGCCTCGAGCCCTACCTCACCAAGTGGGAGCACACCAAGGGCCTGACGCCGCGCGCGCTTGAACTCGGCCGCGACGTCAAGAACACCGCCTACATGCTGCCCTACGGCTTCTACCTGCGCGCGCTGTTCTACAACAAGAAACTCTTCCAGGAAGCTGGCGTTGCCGAACCGCCGAAGACACTCGACGATTTCGTCGCCGCCTCCGAAAAGGTCTCCAAGCTCCCCGGCAAGTCCGGCTACTGCCTGCGTGGCGGCCCGGGCGGCCTGAACGGCTGGGTGATGTTCGGCGCGACGATGGCCGGTTCCAACAAGTTCTTCAACGAGGACGGCACCTCGACGATGAACAGCGAAGGCTGGGCAAAGGGTCTCGAATGGGTCGTCGATCTCTACAAAAAAGGCCTGACCCCGAAGGACAGCGTCAACTGGGGCTTCAATGAAACCGTCGCCGGCTTCTATTCCGGCACCTGCGCCATGCTCGACCAGGACCCCGACGCTCTGATCGCCATCGCCCAGCGCATGAAGCCGGATGATTTCGGCGTGACGAAGATGCCGGCCGGCCCAGCCGGCAAGGCCTTCACGACAATCGGCTTCGCCGGTTGGTCGATGTTTACGACGAGCCAGAACAAGGATCTTTCCTGGAAGCTCATCGAAACGCTTGAGGGTCCGGAAGGCAATATCGAGTGGAACAAGCGGACGGGTGCGCTTCCAGTCCACACATCGGCCGAGAAAGATCCTTTCTATGCCGGCGAACAGTTCAAGGGCTGGTTCGAGGAACTGGCAGATCCGAACGTCGTTCCGACGGTGATGCCGACCTACCTCGAGGAATTCGCCTTCTTCAAGGACTCGCTCGCCATCAAGACGACGCAGCAGGCGCTTCTCGGCGACATCACGCCGAAGGAACTGGCTGACCAGTGGGCAGACTATCTGACCAAGGCACAGCAGAAGTTTCTCGCCAAGAAGTAGCCGACCACCGGCGGCGGACCTGTCCGCCGCCTCTTTCACTGTCTTGCGATGGCGCAAAGCGCGCCGCGAAACGGATTTTGCCTGATGACCATGACTGCCGATACGCTGGACAGGCGCCAGGACAGACGCCCCTGGCTGAAGCGCGTCGCCGATGCCTGCGAACCCTATCTTTACAGCGCGCCATCGCTGATCCTGATCATTGCGGTCATGCTGGTGCCGCTGGTGATCGGGGTATCCTACGCGTTTCGCGACATCCAGCTGCTCAATCCGTTTTCGGGCGGCTTTGTCGGGCTTGAGCATTTTCGAGCACTTTCGAAAGACGCAGCCTTCTATGGTGCATTAAAAAATACGCTCTGGTGGACAGGCGCCTCCGTCCTGCTGCAATTCGTCTTCGGCCTCATTCTCGCGCTTTTGCTCGACAAGCCGTTCTGGGGCAGGGGCGTCGTACAGGCGCTCGTCTTCCTGCCCTGGGCTGTTCCGTCCTTCCTCGCGGGCCTCAACTGGGCGTGGCTCTTCAATCCCGTGATCGGGCCAATCCCGCACTGGCTGTTTGCGCTCGGCCTGATGAGCGAGCCCGGCAACATCCTCTCCGATCCGCAACATGCCATGTGGGGACCAATTATCGCCAATATCTGGTGGGGCATCCCCTTCTTCGCAATCACGCTGCTTGCCGCACTCCAGGCAATCCCGCGCGATCTTTACGAGGCAGCCTCCATCGACGGCGCTGGCTGGTTCCAGCGTTTCCGTTCGATCACCTTGCCCTTCCTCGCACCAACCATTGCCATCACCGTGCTTTTGCGCACGGTCTGGGTGTCCAACTTCGCCGACCTGATCGTTGTCATGACCGGCGGCGGGCCGGCCGACCGCACACAGATCGTCGCAAGCTACATCTTCACGCAGGCCTTCAAGCGCCTGGACTTCGGCTACGCCTCGGCGATCGCGCTGGTGCTGCTGGTGCTGCTGCTTGCCTATTCGATGCTGATCATCCTGCTGCGGCAGACCCTGCTGAACAAGGACTGACGCCATGAAGCGATCCATTCTCCCCACCATCGCTCATCGCCTGGCCATTCTCTGCTACATCGTCTTTGCGCTGTTTCCGCTGTTCTGGCTTCTCAAGGTGTCGGTGACGCCGAACGACCTGCTCTATACCGAGGGGGTCCGGATGTGGCCCTCGCGGACGACCTGGGAACACTATTCCTTCGTCATCCAGCACAGCGCCTTCCCGACCTTCTTCAAGAACAGTCTGGTCGTGTCGGCCTCGACAGCCGTTGTCGTGACGATCTGCGCTTCGCTCTCCGGCTACGCGCTGTCGCGCTTCAATTTCCGGGCCAAGTACTGGATCGTCGCGCTGATGCTGCTGACCCAGATGTTCCCGCTTGTCATGCTGGTTGCGCCAATCTTCAAAATCCTGACGCCACTGCACCTGACGAACAGCCTCACCGGCCTTGTCGTCGTCTACACTGCCTTCAACGTGCCCTTCGCCACCTTCCTGATGCAGTCGTTCTTCGATGGCATCCCGAAGGATCTCGAGGAAGCGGCGATGATCGACGGCGCAACGCAGTTTACCGCCTTCCGGCAGATCATCCTGCCGCTGACGCTGCCTGGTATTGCGGCAACGCTCGGCTTCGTCTTTACCGCCGCGTGGAGCGAACTGCTCTTTGCCCTCATGCTGATCAACGGCAACGACGCAGCAACCTTCCCGGTCGGGCTTTTGACCTTCGTGTCCAAATTCTCCGTGGACTTCGGGCAGATGATGGCGGCGGGCGTGCTCGCACTCATCCCGGCCGGTCTCTTCTTCCTGCTCATTCAGCGTTATCTCGTCCAGGGCCTGACGGCCGGCGCGGTCAAGGGTTAATCAAATGGCATCGATCGATATCCAGAACGTCAAGAAGGCCTACGGCCCCGTCAAGGTGCTGCACGACGTCGACCTCAGGATCAAGGACGGCGAATTCGTCGTGCTCGTCGGGCCGTCGGGTTGCGGCAAGTCTACGCTGCTGCGCATGATCGCCGGGCTGGAGGACGTCACCGGCGGTGAGATCCGCATCGCCGGTAACCGAGTGAACGAGCTGCATCCGAAGGATCGCGACATCGCCATGGTGTTCCAGTCCTACGCGCTCTATCCGCACATGAATGTCGCCGGCAACATGAGCTATAGCCTGAAGCTGCGAAAAACGGCGAAAGAAAAGATCGCAAGCGCCGTCGGCGCCGCCGCCTCCAAGCTCGGCCTCGACCCGCTGCTGGAGCGTCGCCCGAAAGCGCTTTCGGGCGGCCAGCGCCAGCGCGTCGCCATGGGCCGCGCGATCGTGCGCCAGCCGAAGGCCTTCCTTTTTGATGAGCCGCTGTCGAACCTCGACGCGCGCCTGCGCGAACAGATGCGCGCCGAAATCAAGAAACTGCATGGCGATCTCAAGGCGACGTCGATCTACGTCACCCACGACCAGATCGAGGCGATGACGCTGGCCGACCGGATCGTCGCCATGCATGGCGGCGTCGTCCAGCAGGTTGGCAGCCCGCTCGAGCTTTACGATCGTCCTGCCAACCTTTTCGTTGCCGGCTTCATCGGCTCGCCGGGCATGAATTTCCTCGACGCGACCTATGCAGACGGCGGTGTCCGCCTGAAGGACGGGACGGTCGTGCCGCTGGCTACGCCGCTGTCGCTGCCAAACGGTACCAAGGTCACGCTCGGCATTCGGCCAGAGCATGTCGTCATTGCCGCTCAGGGTGGCCTTAACGCGAACGTCGAACTGGTCGAGCCGACCGGATTCGGCATCATCCTGCACCTGTCGCTGCATGGCCTGCCATTCAAGATCTTCACGCTGGATCGGGCCGCGCTGACATCAGGTCCGACGATCAACGTGTCGTTCCCCGCGCAACACCTGCACGTCTTCGACACGGATGGAAACAGGGCAAAATAGGAAGAGCAGCCTCAGCCGTGGGCGAGGCTGCCGCGCAACACGGCGTTATTCAGGTCTGGTCTCGGTGTCGGAATGGCGACCGGGATCACCGCCTCCGTACTGACCGGCACAACTGCTTCCGTCGGTGCTGGAACGGCCGGTTCCGTTCCCAAGGTCGCCACAGGGCCTGGCATGGGGATCGGCACCGGGACGGTCGTTGGAACAAGCGCCGAAAACTGCGCCGGCATCATGCTCTGGCCAGGCAGATAGTTCATTGCAACTTCATATGAGGGCAGCGGTGCAGGCGTCTGCAGCTCGCCATCCCGGCCGCGCTTCTCGTAGAACGCATTGCCGCCGGCAATCGTCACGTAATGCATATTTCGGTACGGGAACGTCAGGCCATCCGTGTGAAAGAACATCGCGTCCTTGACGCCCGGATGCCGTTCGCCACGCAAGATTGCATCGGCAGCATCTGTCAGTTCGATCTCCGCCATAGGCTCGACTTCGCGCGTCATGACGCCAGGCGCAAACTGCCTCTGTTGGGCAACGACACCGCAGATTGAATCGGGATAGGCACCCGACGTCAGGCGGTTCATGACCACCGTTCCGACCGCCATGTAGCCGTCGCGATCCGAATGCTCGGATTCGAAGTACATTGCCCGTTTCAGGCAATCGCGATCCTTGGCAGTGTAATTGAAGGTGACTTTGGTTGACTGCGCCGCTTGCGCCGCATTCTTGGGCTTGGTGGCCTGGCTCGCCACCTTCGGAGCCGGTTGCTGTGCGGTCGTGCAGCCCACAGCCGCCACGCCCGCAAACAAAATCCCGGCGAGAGATTTTCCCAACGCTAGATGCGCCCTCAATGGCAGGTGCCCCCTATTTGGTGTAGTAAGCCCTTCTCGATTAAGTGGTCGCTTTTCTACCTGCGTTTCAGGTAAATTTCAAACCCAATTAGTATCACAATTTGATTTGGCTGCCTTTTGCCAGCCTAACGAGGCTCATTGGCGCTCCCATCACCACTGAAATCGATGATATTTCCGGCCGGGCGACGGATGCCAAACGGGCGCGACGGACAAATCAGCCGGCCGTCACAAAGCTGATTCGGAGCGCAAAAACCGACCACGTCGAGGCTCCTTCACATCGCTATCGGAACAATTTCCATCGCGTCGGTCTAAAGGCAATCCGGCTGCGATCGAGGGCCCCGGCTTGCGCCGGCGACAGTTCGAGTTCGATCGGCGGATGCCCCTTGCCGATATCAACCTCGATATGGCGCGTGCCGGCAACACGCCGGCTCGTCGTCAGCAAGCCGGCGATGCAGCCGCCACAGCCATCCCGCAATTCAACGTCGTGCGGTCGGAAATAGATCTGCGCGTCGCCATCCGCTTCGCCCTCGGCCTTCAGCCCGAGCGGCCGGTCCTCGAACCAGACTTCGCCGCCATTGACCCGTACATCAAGACAGTTGGACTGCCCGACAAAACCGAAGACGAAGGGGGAGTTCGGATTGTCATACACTTCGTCGGGTGTTCCGACCTGCTCGATCGCGCCCTGGCTCATGACGACAACGCGGTCGGCAAGTTCCATCGCCTCATCCTGGTCATGCGTGACGAAAACGGTGGTGTGACCGGTGCGATCATGGATCTCGCGCAGCCATTTGCGCAGGTCCTTGCGCACCTGGGCATCGAGCGCACCGAAGGGTTCGTCGAGCAGAAGCACGTTCGGTTCGACCGCCATGGCGCGCGCCAGCGCGACGCGCTGGCGCTGGCCGCCGGAAAGCTGGGCCGGATAGCGCTTCTCGAGACCCGAGAGCTGGACAAGGTCGAGAAGTTCCAGTGCTCGCCTGCGGATTTCCGCTTTGGGCGGGCGTCGCGCGCCATCACGCACATTGAGGCCAAAGGCGACATTATCGAGCACGGTCATATGCCGGAAGAGGGCATAGTGCTGGAACACGAAGCCGATGTTGCGCTGTTGGACGGTCTTCTTCGACGCGTCCTCGTCGCCAAAGTAGATAAGCCCTTCCGTCGGGCTCTCGAGACCCGCGATAAGACGCAGCAGCGTCGTCTTACCGGATCCGGACGGCCCCAGCAGCGCAATCAGCTCACCGGAGCGGATGTCGAGCGAGACGTCGTGCAGCGCCGGAAAGCGCTCGAACTCCTTGCGCAGGTTTTGTACGCGAACTTCCATTCTAATTCCTTCAGTGCCGCCGGCTGGCGGCGATTTCTTCGCTGTATCGCATCTCGAGCAGCGTCTTCAAAACAAGGGTCACAAGCGCAAGCAAGGCAAGCAGGGTGGCAACGGCGAACGCGCCGGTGAAATTGTACTCGTTATAGAGAATTTCCACCTGCAGGGGCATCGTGTTCGTCTGTCCCCGGATATGGCCGGACACCACCGAAACGGCGCCGAACTCGCCCATGGCGCGGGCGTTGCAGAGCAGCACGCCGTAGAGCAGGCCCCATTTGATATTCGGCAAAGTCACATGCCAAAAGGTTTGCCAACCACTGGCCCCGAGCGAAATCGCCGCCTCTTCGTCACCCGTTCCCTGTTCCTGCATCAGCGGTATCAGCTCGCGCGCCACGAAGGGAAAGGTCACGAACATGGTGGCGAGAATCAGCCCCGGAACGGCGAACAGGATCTTTATATCGTAGGCACTCAACCAATGACCAAGGTAGGTATTGGCACCAAGCAGCAGGACGAAGACCAGACCTGAAATGACGGGCGAGACCGAGAAGGGCAAGTCGATCAACGTTGTCAGCAAGGCCTTTCCCTTGAACTCGAACTTGGCGATCGCCCAAGCAGCTGCCACGCCGAAGGTTAGGTTAAGAGGCACGCTGACGCCTGCGACGATAAGCGTTAGACGAATGGCCGAAAAGGTCTCCTCGTCCTGCAATGCCTCGATGAATGGCCCCGCACCCTTGCGGAACGCTTCGACGAAGACGGCCGACAATGGCAAAAGCAGGATCAGCGTCAGAAAAATCAGCGAAGCAAGGATCAGCGTCCAGCGTGCGAACCGATGCTCGGTAACGGCCGAACGCACCTTTGTCGGCTGAAGGCTTGTATCAAGCGCCATAGCCGTACCTCCGTCTGCTCCAGCTCTGGATGAGGTTGATGATCAACAACATGATGAACGAGATCACCAACATCACGGCGGCGATGCCTGTCGCGGCCGCATAATTATATTCTTCAAGCTTGATGACGATCAGCAACGGCGCGATCTCCGACTTGAACGGAAGATTGCCGGCGATGAAAATCACCGAACCATACTCGCCGACGCCGCGGGCAAAAGCGAGCGCAAAGCCCGTCAGGACAGGTGGCGCCAATCCCGGCAGAAGCACACGAAAGATGGTCTGGAGACGAGTGGCGCCGAGCGTTGCCGCGGCCTCCTCGACTTCCTTGTCGATTTCTTCGATCACCGGCTGCACCGTGCGGACGACGAAGGGCAGGCCAACGAAGACGAGAGCGATGACGATGCCGAGCGGTGTGAAGGCGATCTTGATGCCAAGCGGCGTCAGAAACTGGCCGATCCAACCGTTCGGTGCATAAAGCGTCGCCAGAGCGATACCGGCAACGGCGGTCGGCAGCGCAAAGGGCAGATCGACCATGGCATCGATGATGCGCTTGCCTGGGAAGCGATAGCGCACGAGGACCCAGGCCAGCACCACGCCGAAGGCTGCATTGATGCAAGCCGCAGCAAAAGCGGCGCCAAAGCTGATGCGAAGAGCGCTTAACGTGCGAGGATCGAAGGCAATGGCGAGGAACTTTGTCCAGCCAAGTTCGCTTGACCGCCAGGCAAGGCCTGAAAGTGGGATCAGGATCAGAAGGGTGAGCCAGGTCAAGGTAAGGCCGAGCGCCATTCCAAAGCCTGGAATGACACTCGGCCGTCTGAACCGCCACCGCGTGGGGCTATGTGCTCTCATGCGACGTATTATTGTGCCGGCTTGTAGATTTGGTCAAATACGCCGCCATCGCCGAAGAATTTCGGCTGCGCCACCTTCCAGCCGCCGAAGTCGTCGATCGTCGCCAGCTTCAGGTTCGGGAAGCGCGCAATGTCTGCCTTGTCGGCCGCTTCGGGCTTTGTCGGCCGGTAGAAGTGCTTCGCGGCAATCTTCTGGCCCTCGTCCGAGTAGAGATAATTCAGGTAGGCTTCCGCAAGTTTGCGGGTGCCCTTCTTGTCGACATTGCCGTCGACGACTGCGACCGGCGGGTCAGCGCGGATCGAGAAGGTCGGCGTGACGATCTCGAACTGGTCGGGACCAAGCTCTTCAAGCGACAGATAGGCTTCGTTTTCCCAGGCAAGAAGAACGTCGCCAAGGCCGCGCTGCACAAAGGTCGTCGTTGCGCCGCGCGCTCCGGTATCGAGAACCGGAACATGCTGCAGCAGCTTCGTCACATATTCCTGCGCCTTGGCGTCATCGCCGCCATTGGCCTGCTTAGCCCAGGCCCAGGCTGCGAGGAAGTTCCAGCGCGCACCGCCCGAGGTCTTCGGGTTGGGCGTGATAACCTGAACGTCGTCCTTGACCAGATCGGCCCAGTCCTTGACGCCCTTTGGATTGCCCTTGCGAACCAGGAAGACGATCGTCGACGTATAGGGCGTCGAATTGTTCGGGAACTTCGTTTTCCAATCAGCGGGAATCTTGCCGGTCTTGGTGGCAATCGCGTCGATATCGCCCTCAAGAGCAAGGGTTACGACGTCGGCATCAAGCCCGTCGATCACCGAGCGCGCCTGCGCGCCGGAGCCACCATGCGACGCCTTGATCGTCACCGCTTCGCCCGTGTCCTTCTGCCACTTCGCTGCGAAGGCGGCGTTGAAGTCCTTGTACAGTTCTCTCGTCGGATCGTAGGATACGTTGAGAAGCGTCTGATCCGCGAAAGCGGGAGCGACGGCACCGATTGCGACGCTGCCTGCCAGCGCCACAGCCGCGAGAAGCCGTGTGATCCTTATAGACTGCATGGAAACCTCCTTCGTTTGTGGCCGAAACTCTACCAAGTTGGTCGTATAATGAAACGAAGAATGTTTCTGTTCCAGCCCGGAACCTGGAATGGCATCCCATTTGAGCCGCCCTTTCGAAATAGGCTTGCTCCCTTTGACGCGGCGAAACTTCAGAGACGAGCTCGCAAGGGCGACTTCTGACAGCACTTACCCTTGATAATCTTGCGGCAGCCGGATCATCTAATTTGGCGCCAATTGCCACACGAACATCGGAGTGGACCGTCGCAATATGAATACAACGTGACCGACAAGCTCATGCTGATCCCGGCGCGTATTTCGAGAACCATCGTGCTGGATCCCGATGGCAACGGCTTTTCCGGGACAATGCATCGACCGCCGGCATCATAGTCATCCATGGTTGCCAGGACCGCTTGAACCTGCAGCATCACGACGAAGAGGACGGCGATGACCAGGTCGAAGGTTTCTTCCGGTTCCGGCGCGACGTCTAACCAGCTCAACCGCCTGGCTGATCGTCAAAGACGCGAGTCGGCCAGGAAATCCGAATAGAGCTCTTCTGCCGTTCTTGCCTTACGCATGGCCGCAAGAACGCCCGGCGTCTGCAGTTGGCGTGCGATCGCCGCCAGCACATTCAGATATTCGCCGCGGTTGGCCTCGCCAAACAACAGCGCGAAGGCAATGTCGGTTGGCACATCGTCAACGGCCTCGAAATCAAGGGGCCGCGCAAAGCGCAGGAGCAGGCCACGCGGATGCGTCATCCCTTCCACCACGGCGTGTGGAACGGCGACGCCATTGCCGATACCCGTCGAGCCGAGGCTTTCGCGGCTTTCCAGGGCTTGCAGTATCTTCTTTTCTTCGATGCCGAAGGCGGCGGCGGCCTTTTCCGCAATCGTCTGCAGCCCCCTCCATTTCGTCGCAACCGACACGCCGATGAAGGTGTGCTCGGGACGGATGATCAACGAAAGGTCCATGAAGTTTCTCTTGTCATTGTGCAAGAACCGGTGGCGGGCGGCGTCTTCGAAGATGATAGCATCGCTTCCATTGCTGCAAACCGGTGCCCTGGCCTGTATTCCTCCGCGTTCATATGCCTGGAGCAGATAAAAATTCGAGTGTGACAGGCCACCACAAACATAAGCATCGCATAAAGATTATCCAAATTTTGCACCGAATGCTCCAAACTGCTCTGCCTGGATCTCTTCGGCCGATTGCCACAGAGATGAGGTCCCGACCGCGATCACGTTTCGAAGAAAATGAGCAAATCATCAATTAATGAGCAAAAGCTTCGCAATGGAATTGAATTGCGAAGGCTTCGGGTCTTATAGTCTTTCCCAAGCCGCGTTGATTTGAGACGGCGCGGGCAGGCACACGGGAAGGAAGCTGACATGGCCAAAGTCCGCGCGCTGGTGCTCGAGCGCCAGCATGAACTTGCGCTCCGTGACATCGAGCTGCCGATGGACACAGGTCCAGGACAGGTGAAGATCAGGATCCACACGGTCGGCGTCTGTGGTTCCGATGTCCACTATTATACTCACGGCAAGATCGGTCCCTTCGTGGTCAACGACCCGATGGTGCTCGGCCACGAAGCCGCCGGCACAGTCGTCGAGGTCGGCCCCGGCGTCACCCATCTGAAGGTCGGCGACCGCGTCTGCATGGAGCCTGGCATTCCCGATCCCAATTCCAAGGCAAGTCGGCTTGGCATGTACAATATCGATCCAGCCGTCACCTTCTGGGCCACGCCGCCGATCCACGGAGTGCTGACACCCGAAGTCGTCCATCCTGCCAACTATACCTACAAGCTCCCTGATAATGTCAGCTTCGCCGAAGGCGCCATGGTCGAGCCCTTCGCCGTCGGCATGCAGGCCGCAGCGAAGGCAAAAATCGTCCCCGGTGATACCGCCGTCGTGCTTGGCGCGGGCCCGATCGGCACGATGGTGGCGATTGCCGCTCTTGCCGGCGGCTGCGCCCGCGCGGTTGTCGCCGACCTTGCCCAGCCGAAACTCGACATCGCTGCCCAATATCAGGGCGTCATCCCGGTCAATATCCGCGAGAAGAACCTCGTCGAAGAAGTCGCGCGTCTGACGGACGGCTGGGGTGCCGATGTGATCTTCGAATGCTCCGGCTCGCCGAAAGCTTGGGAAAGCATCATGGAACTGCCGAGACCAGGCGGCGTGATCGTTGCTGTCGGCCTGCCGGTCAATCCGATCGGCTTCGACGTCTCGACCGCCTCGACAAAGGAAATCCGCGTTGAGACCGTGTTCCGCTACGCGCACCAGTACGAGCGCTCGATTGCGCTGCTCGGCTCCGGCCGTGTCGATCTGAAGCCGCTGATTTCAGAGACGTTCAGCTTCGAGGACGCCATCACGGCCTTCGATCGCGCCGTCGAGGCGCGTCCGAGCGATGTGAAACTGCAGATCGTGATGGGGTAGCGCACGGTCGGTGGCGTTTCAAAGAACAGGGAAACACCATCAGGGCCCGAGGATCATGCCCGCCGAAATCCCATTGGCATTGCCATGCGTCATATCCCATTCGCCAAGCGCCCGACCCATGCAGGTCTCAAGCTCGTTCGGTATTCTTGCGGGGCGATACAAGAGCCTTGCACCCGTCCTTGAGATCATCCGCGGTTGGCGAGCTGGCATCGACACTGAAAATTGCCTATGTGGGCCGCGCCCCTTCGGCGTCGGCCCAATCGCACTCAAATGCCAGTACCGGTATCGTGAACCCCTTGAGGCGCCGGCGCGTGGCATTGGCGAAAAGACGGGCCGCTCCGTGCTCTCTAAAGATGTTTTCCGAAACAAGGATCTGATCAGCCCCGGCTGCCGCACACAGCCGGGCGGCCAGTTGCACAGTCGAGCCGAAGAGATCGCGGCTGTCCTCGATCGGCTCGCCGCAATCAAGCCCGATGCGAACATGGATCGGTTCCGGCGTGCCGCCATTATAGGTCCTGAATTCGCGCTGGATACTCATCGCGCAACCGACGGCGGCGTGCGTAGAGGCGAAAGAGGCCATGATGCCATCACCGGTGTGCTTGACCTCCCTGCCTTCGCATTGCGCCAGGCAGCGGCGCACGATTGCGTCATGCGCCCGCACGAGCTCGGCGGCCATCCGATCACCGAGCCGCGATGTCATCTCCGTCGAACCGACGATATCGGTAAACAGGATTGCCCGATGCCCGGCATCCCTTTCGACACCGGTCCCGCCTGCCTTTTGTTGGGGTTCGTGAATGCGTCCAAGGAAGGCCTCGACCGCCGACAGCGCCACCTCGACCACTTCAGCCGCGATAAAACCATGTGCTTCGCGATGCACGCATTGGGCGGTTTCGGCGTCCGGCGCATCGATCAGACAGAACGCGGTTCCGCGCCGCTGGTCATACCAGTAGGTGAGGAACTTCACCCCATACCGATCCTCAACGGCCAGATCCCTGCGATGCGCCTCGGCAATATCTTCAGCGGATGTCCCCGCAAGATCATGCCGGTCCATGAAGATAGCCACGTGCGTGCGTCCTTCGGAGAGCCCCCAGCATTAACGGCGGCATCTTACGCCGCCGGCACTGCTCGGTCCACAGCGGGGGAATGGCAGGCAGGTCAGGCGGACGCTTGCGCTGCCTCTGATAGCCACTGACGGAAGGCCGACATCGCCGACGGCGCCTATGTCGCCTTCGTGCCATCCAAGAATATCGGGGTCGCAGTCTTCGCAAATAAGAACTATCCGAACAGCGAGCGAGTGAAGGCTGCCTATAAGATATTGACGGCACTCGAGGACGACTCCCGGCCGCAAGCGCCGATTAGACCTCCGCAGGCAGAGGATGAGCTTCATGGCTCCTCCAACGACCATCAAGTGGTTAGACCGGCATTCGTCCCCGCCGCGCTGATGGCTGCGACAATGACCGCGTCCCGCTGCGGATAAATCGCCCGCTAAATCGCCTGCAGATCCCCGAGCAGGGTCGGGATCAGCTCGGAGACAGTCGGATGGATCGGCATGGCCCATTTCAGGACTGGGTAGGGGGCTTTGGCGTTCATCGCGTCGATGAAGCCGTGGATCGCCTCGTCGCCCTCGATCCCGAGGATGGCGGCGCCCAGGATCTGCTGCGTCTCGGCGTCGGCGATCACTTTCATGAAGCCCTTGGTCTCGGCCCGCTCGTTGGCACGCCCGACCCGGCTCATCGGGCGGGTCGAAATCATGATCTTGCGGCCGGTGGCGCGCGCTTCCTTCTCGCTCATGCCGACGCGACCGAGCGGTGGGTCGATGTAGAGCGCATAGGCGAGGATCCGGTCACTGAGCTTGCGGTCTTCGCCGTCAAGCAGGTTGGCGGCAGCGATCTCGAAATCGTTGTAGGATGTGTGAGTAAAGGCTCCGCGGCCATTGCAATCGCCGAGCGCAAAGATGCCCTCGACGTTGGTGGCAAGCTTGTCATCGACGGTGATATAGCCGCGCCGGTCGATGGCGACGCCAGCCTTGTCGAGGCCAAGATCATCGGTATTGGGCGTGCGTCCGGTGGCAACGAGCACATGGCTTGCCGCGACGGCCGGCTGACCATGGCCGATCCTGACCTCGATGCCGCCGGACGTCTTCGAGAATCCGATCCCGTCGGCATCCGTATGCACTGCAATGCCTTCCGAACGCAGGATATCGGCGATCGCATCCGAGATGTCCGCATCCTCCCGCGAAGCGAGCTTCGGGCCGCGCTCGATCACCGTCACGTCGGCCCCGAAACGACGATACATCTGCGCGAACTCAAGCCCGATATAGCTGCCGCCGATGATCGCCAAATGCCTGGGCAGACGGTCGAGATGGATGATCGAGGTGCTCGTCAGATACTCGATATCGCCGATGCCGGGCATGTCGGGAATGGTTGGGCGCGCGCCGACGTTCAGGAAGATCTTCGGGGCCGTCAGGGTCTGCCCGTCGACTGTCACGCTATGAGGGTCTTCGAAGCGCGCGTGACCATAAATGACGGTCATGCCGTCCATGCCCGCAAACCAGTTGATGAGGCCGTTGCGGGCGTTCATCGTCACGGTTTCGGCACGCTTGCGCACCGCCGCCATGTCAATGCCCACGGCACCGGGAATCATCACGCCAAAGTCTGCGCCGCGTCGGGCTATATGGGCTGCACGGGCGCTTGCCACCAGCGTCTTCGTCGGCATGCAGCCGGCATTGACACAGGTTCCGCCAAGGAACTTGCGCTCGATCAGCGCCACTTTCATACCCTTCGCGACCATACGAGCGGCGAGGAAGGGACCGGATTGGCCGGCCCCGATGACGATGGCGTCGAAACTGGGCATCACACTGCTCCCACGATGATGAGTGCGCCGATGATCGCAACCGCATCCTCGATCAGCGCAGCCGGTGTATCCTTGCCGAGGGCGGCAGCGAGCTTACCACGAGCCGCCGCTCCGCCGAATGTGCCGACCGCGGCACCGACGACACCGGCAATGAGCCCACCGACAAGCGACCCGCCGGAGGCGCCGATCGTGGCACCGGTCAGCGCGCCCATGATCAGCCGCGCGACAAATTGCATGGGAACCTTGCGGGATGGTGTCGAGGGCAACTGGTCGGTAATCAACTCGACGACGGCAAGCAGGCTAAACACCCAAGGCGTCCAGCGATATCCCATGAAGGCAAGCGGTGATTGGGAAACGTCAAACCAGCCGAGAGCAGCCCCCCAGGCAACGGCGGCTGGCGCCGTCATGGCTCTGAGCCCTGCGATAATTCCGATCAGAAATGCAAGAAACAAAAACATGTGCAATCCCCCATGCCGCGCGTAATCCAATCGCGGTCACGAGAGGCTGGCACATTGTCGCGCAGGTTTCAATTTATGCGACCGTTGACGCGATGGTTTACGTGAGTCAATTGGCGAAGGCGGCGATGCCGGTGACAGCGCGGCCGAGGATAAGGGCGTGGACGTCATGCGTCCCTTCATAGGTGTTGACCACCTCGAGGTTGACGAGATGGCGGGCAATGCCGAACTCGTCGGAAATGCCGTTGCCGCCGAGCATGTCGCGCGCGAGCCTAGCAATATCGAGCGCCTTGCCGCACGAATTGCGCTTGACGATCGAGGTCAATTCGACCGGCGGGTGCCCGTCTTCCTTCATGCGGCCAAGCCTGATGCAGCCCTGGAGGCCGAGCGAAATCTCCGTTATCATGTCGGCAAGCTTCTTCTGGATCAACTGGTTGGCCGCGAGCGGCCGGCCGAACTGCTTGCGATCGAGAACATATTGGCGGGCCTTTGCATAGCAGTCCTCGGCAGCGCCAAGCGCGCCCCAGGCGATACCGAAGCGGGCCGAGTTCAGGCAGGTAAAGGGACCCTTGAGGCCCGATACGTTGGGCAGCAGGTTCTCTTCCGGCACAAAGACCTCGTCCATCACCACCTCGCCGGTGATCGAGGCGCGCAGACCGACCTTGCCGTGGATCGCCGGCGCCGACAGGCCCTTCCAGCCCTTCTCCAGGATGAAGCCGCGAATAATGCCGTCCTCGGTCTTGGCCCAGACGACAAAGACGTCGGCGATCGGGGCATTGGAAATCCAGGTCTTGGCGCCGGTCAGGCTATAGCCGCCATCGACCTTTCGCGCCCGAGTCACCATCGAGCCCGGATCCGAGCCGTGGTTTGGTTCGGTGAGGCCGAAGCAGCCGATCCACTCGCCGGAGCCAAGCTTCGGCAGGTATTTCTGCTTCTGTGCCACCGAACCGAAGGCATCGATCGGCACCATGACGAGTGAGGACTGCACGCTCATCATCGAGCGGTAGCCGCTGTCGACGCGTTCGACCTCGCGGGCGATCAGGCCATAGGCGACGTAACCCAAGCCGGCGCCACCATATTCCGGGGCAATCGTCGGTCCAAGCAGCCCAAGCTCGCCCATCTCGCGGAAGATATCAGGATCCGTCTTCTCGTGGCGGAAGGCGTCCAGCACACGCGGCACCAGCTTGTCCTGCGCGTAAGCGTGCGCCGTCTCCTGCACCATGCGCTCCTCATCCGTCAGCTGCTCAACGAGCCGGAACGGATCGGCCCAGTCGAAGATCTCGCGGGTATGCTGCATGGTCATTCCTCCTCATCCACCTGCCGGTGCAACCGTCCTTCGGGCTTAGACCCGCCTGCTAGAAGGGTCAACTCGCAAGGAGATTTCGACGTCGATCTAGCGTTTCACCCAGGGCGGAATGAAGCGGACATCCTCGCCAACGACCGCTTCGCGCAGGAAATCGATAACCGCCCGCACTCGTGGCGACTGGCGCAAGTCGCGATGGCAGGTGATCCAGTAGTGCCGCCTGAGATCGACCTCGTCGGGAAGAACCCGTTCGAGTTCGGGGTAACGGCTGGCGAAGAAATAGGGAAGAACACACAGCCCGAGGCCGTTTCGCGTTGCCGTCAGCTGCGCAAAGATGCTCGAGCTTTGAAACTGCGGTTTGATGCGCGGATGTACGTCGCCGAGATAGTCGAGCCCGGGCGCAAAGATCATCTCCTCAATATAGCTGATGAAGGGGTGCTCCAGGAGGTCGTCTCGGCAGGTAATCGGCGCACTTCGTTTCAGGTACTCCTTAGAGCCGTAGACCTGGAGATGATAGTCGGTGAGCTTGTCGGAAAAATAAGGTCCGCCCTTCGGTTCATCGAGGACGACGGTGATATCCGCCTCCTTGCGCGACAGCGACATGATCTGCTGGATGGTCACGAGCTCGAGCGACAGATTGGGATGGCTTGCCACGAACCGTGGCAACACACGCGCAAAAAAGAAGTTGGAGAAGCCCTCCGGTGCGCTGAGGCGCACGACCCCGCGCTGTATCGTGGCGCCGTCGGTCAGGTCAGCACGCAGCCGCTCCGTTTCCTGCTCCATCTTCTCTGCGGTCTCGACGAAGCGCGCCCCCATTGCCGTCATCACATATCCGCGTGGGTTGCGCTCGAAGAGCTTGACCTTCAGGGCAAACTCGAGCCGGTCGATGCGGCGCGAGACGGTCGCATGGCTGGTGCGCAATTGCCGCGCGGCGGTCGAAAGCTGCCCGGTGCGAGCAACAGCCAGAAAGAACTGCAGGTCATCCCAGGTAAATTGCGGCGAATTGTTCATTCAAGCCCCCTGCCAGCCCTGGTATCGGCCGGCCGCTCGATATTGGTCTTTCGTCTAATGCGACGCAGCCTGCACCTCGACCATGTCCGCCCTATCTTCCAAAGAAAGCACCCTAACGATCTGCATTCATTGCGTCACGGTCACGACAGAGCAACAGTTCTGTTCAAAAACGAACAGATACTGTTTGGAATTAGTTGTAAAGCGGCCTTGCCTGATTGGTGCAATTCCATGATCGTAAGGCATGGGTTGGCGGCCTTGAGGAGGGCGGCTGGCCAAATTTGAACAGATCCGCATTCTGGCCAATCTCTGGGAGGAGAGACATATGCGAAAGAATCTCATTGCCTCGCTGGCATTTCTGCTTGCAAGCAGCACCGCCGTGCTCGCCGGTGGTGCATCCGACGGTAAGGTGAAAATCGGCATCTTGAACGATCAGTCCGGTGTCTACGCAGACTTTGGCGGCAAGTCCTCTGTCGAAGCCGCCAAGATGGCGGTCGAGGATTTCGGCGGTAAGGTACTCGGTGTCCCGGTCGAGATCGTCGATGCCGACCATCAGAACAAGGCCGACATCGCCTCCAACATTGCCCGTCAGTGGTACGACACCGAGCAGGTCGACGCGATCATGGAATTGACCACTTCTTCGGTGGCGCTCGCTGTCCAGGCGATCGCGAAGGAGAAGAAGAAGATCGACATCGTCACCGGTGCGGCAACAACCGACCTGACTGGCAAGGCCTGCTCGCCCTACGGCTTCCACTGGGCCTATGACACGCATGCGCTGGCCGTGGGCACAGGGGGCGCACTTGTCAAACAGGGCGGCGACAGCTGGTTCTTCCTGACGGCCGATTATGCGTTCGGCTATTCGCTGGAGCAGCAGACGAGCGATTTCGTGAAGTCCGCCGGCGGCAAGGTGGTTGGCGCCGTGCGCCATCCCCTGTCGAACCAGGATTTCTCGTCCTTCCTGCTGCAGGCTCAATCGTCCGGCGCCAAGGTGATCGGCCTTGCCAATGCCGGTCTCGATACCTCCAACGCCATCAAGCAGGCAGCCGAGTTCGGCATCACCCAGGGTGGCCAGCATCTGGCGGCACTGCTCTTTACATTGGCTGAAGTTCACGGTCTCGGCCTAGAGGCGGCACAGGGCCTGACGCTGACGGAAGGCTACTACTGGAACCTCGATGACAAGAGCCGCGAATTCGGCAAGAAGTTCTTCGCCCGCACCGGCAAGATGCCGAACATGGTCCACGCGGGTACCTATTCGGCCGTCCTCCAGTATCTCAAGGCGATCGACAAGGCCGGGACCGATGACACCGACGCCGTCGCCAGGCAGTTGCATGAACTGCCCGTCGATGACGTCTTTGCCCGCGGTGGCACCGTCGGCCCGAACGGCCGCATGATCCACGACATGTACCTGCTACAGGTCAAGAAGCCTGCCGAAAGCAAGGAAGCGTGGGACTACTTCAACGTTCTCGCGACCATTCCCGGCAAGGAAGCCTATATCGATCCCGCCAAGAGCGGCTGTGCCCTGGTGAACTAGGTGATGGCGGTTTCCGCAACCCAATCGAACGCAGCGCCGCGGGTGGTCCTTTCCGCCCGCGGTTTGCGCCGCGACTTCGGCGGCTTCACTGCCGTCAAGAATGTCGATCTCGACGTTCATGATGCAAGCGTGCATGCGCTGATCGGGCCCAACGGCGCTGGCAAGACGACAGTCTTCAACCTTCTGACAAAGTTCCTGCAGCCGACCGCCGGCACCATCACCTTGATGGGTACCGACATCACCAAAACCGCGCCGGACAAGGTGGCGCGCATGGGGCTGGTACGATCATTCCAGATCTCCGCGGTCTTCCCGCATCTGAGCGTTCTCGACAATGTACGGGTGGCGTTGCAGCGGCCAAGCAATTTGTCGACGCAGTTCTGGCGTCCATTATCGGCCCTCGATGCGTTGAACGATCGCGCGGACCAACTGCTTGCCAAAGTCGGCCTCTCCAAGGAGCGCGACCAGATCGCAGCTGATCTTTCCTATGGTCGCAAGCGCGTTCTGGAAATCGCAACGACCCTTGCCCTCGATCCACGGGTTCTCCTGCTCGACGAACCGATGGCAGGTATGGGCCACGAGGATGTCGGGATCGTCTCGGCGCTGATCCGGGAAGTGGCGCGCGACCGCGCCGTCTTGATGGTCGAGCACAATCTGTCTGTGGTCGCCAATATCTGCCAGCATGTGACGGTGCTCCAGCGCGGAGAAATTCTTGCCGAAGGCGATTATGCGACCGTCAGCGCCGATGCGCGGGTACGCCAGGCCTACATGGGCTCGGAGGAGGGCTGATGGCGACACTTCTTGAGGTCCAGGGCCTCAACGCCTGGTATGGCGAAAGCCACATCCTGCACGGCGTCGACATGCGGGTCGGCGAGGGTGAGACGATCACCATTCTTGGCCGTAACGGCGTCGGAAAAACGACGACGCTGCGCACCATCACCGGCATCGTCCGCACCCGCAAGGGCAAGCTCGCCTTTGCCGGCGAAGACATGATGCATGTGCCGCTGCACAAGACGGCGAATCGCGGTATCGGCTTCGTGCCGGAAGAGCGCGGCATATTTTCGACGCTGACGGTGTTTGAAAATCTGATGCTGCCGCCCGTCGTTGCCTCGGGCGGCATGTCGGTTGACGAGATCTACGAACTGTTTCCAAACCTCTACGAGCGCCGCAATAGTGCAGGCACGAAGCTGTCGGGTGGCGAGCAGCAGATGCTGGCAATCGCCCGCATTCTGCGCACCGGTGTTCGCATGCTGTTGCTCGATGAACCCACCGAGGGACTGGCGCCTGTCATCGTCCAGCGCATCGGCGAGGTTCTGAAGCAATTGAAGGAGCGCGGCATGACGATCCTGCTCGTCGAACAGAATTTCCGTTTCGCTAGCCGGATCGCCGATCGCTTCTATCTTATGGACCACGGGCAGATGGTGTCAGAGTTCCCGGTGGGCGAATTGCCGGAGCGGATGGAGACGCTGCACAAGGTTCTGGGAGTGTGATCTGATGACGACGATCTTCGGCATTCCCCTGCAGGCGTTCATGGGCCAGTTGCTGATCGGCCTGATCAACGGCTCTTTTTATGCCCTCTTGAGCCTCGGACTCGCCATCATCTTCGGCCTGTTGCGCGTCATCAATTTCGCCCATGGCGCACAGTATATGCTCGGCGCTTTTGCCGCCTATCTCCTGCTTGCCTATGCCGGCATCGGCTACTGGCCGTCGCTGATCCTTGCCCCCATCATCGTCGGACTGGCCGGCGCTGTCATCGAGCGACTGTTTCTTCGCCGGCTCTACGATCTCGATCCACTCTATGGCCTGCTCTTCACTTTCGGCCTTGCTCTGGCGGTCGAAGGCACATTCCGCTACCTGTACGGTTCTTCAGGCCAGCCCTATGCGCAGCCCGCGGCACTCGCCGGCGCGGTCAATCTCGGCTTCATGTTCCTGCCGATCTATCGCGGCTGGGTCGTCGTCGTCTCGCTTGTGGTCTGTCTTGGCACCTGGCTCTTGATCGAGAAGACGAAGCTTGGGGCCTATCTGAGGGCCGCCACCGAAAATGCGACGCTTGTCCAGGCATTCGGCGTCAACGTACCGGTTCTACTGACATTGACCTACGCGCTTGGAGCCGGTCTTGCGGCTTTCGCGGGCGTGCTGGCAGCCCCGATTTATCAGGTGTCGCCGCTGATGGGCTCCAGCATGATCATCGTCGTTTTCGCCGTCGTCGTGGTTGGCGGGATGGGCTCGATCATGGGGGCGATCATTACCGGCTATGTCCTCGGCATCGCGGAAGGTCTTACCAAGGTGTTCTATCCAGAAGCCTCCAACATCGTGATCTTCGTCATCATGGCAATTGTCCTTCTCATCAGGCCAGCGGGCCTCTTCGGCCGGGATGCGTGACGATGACAGAGATCACCGAAACCATCAGCACAGAAAAGAGCCGAACCGCCATCTCGGTGCAGGCGGCCTTCATCGTCATCGGCTTGCTGCTTTTGCTGCTTGCGCCGTTCTTCTTCTACCCGATTTTTCTGATGAAGCTCCTGTGCTTCGCGTTGTTTGCCTGCGCCTTCAACCTGTTGCTCGGCTATACCGGTCTACTGTCGTTCGGCCACGCGACCTTCTTCGGCGGCGCCGCCTATTTCACGGCGCATGCCGTCAAGGAGTGGGGGTTTTCGCCGGAACTTGGCATCGCGGTCGGTGTCGCGGGCGCTGCCGTCCTCGGCCTGATCATGGGTTTTTTCGCGATCCGCCGACAGGGCATCTACTTTGCCATGATCACACTGGCCTTGTCGCAGATGTTCTTCTTCTTCTGCCTGCAATCGGAGTTCACGCGCGGCGAGGACGGAATCCAGTCCGTGCCACGCGGTCATCTGTTCGGTCTCATCGACCTCAACAGCTCGACCAACATGTATTACTTCGTCCTCGCCGTCTTCGTCGTCGGTATCCTGATCATCTGGCGCTTCATCAATTCGCCATTCGGAATGATCCTCAAATCGATCCGCGAAAACGAGCAGCGGGCGATATCGCTCGGTTATTCCGTCGCCCGCTACAAGCTTGGCGCCTTCGTCATGTCGGCAGCATTGGCGGGCCTCGCTGGAGCGGTAAAGTCGCTGGTCTTCCAGTTCGCGACCTTGACCGATGTTGCTTGGCAGATGTCCGGCGAAGTGATCCTGATGACGCTGCTTGGCGGCATCGGCACGTTGATCGGTCCACTGTTTGGCGCTGGCCTGGTCGTAACGCTGGAAAACTACCTTGCAACATCGGAATTCCCGGTGACGATCATCACCGGCATCGTGTTCATGATTTGCGTGCTGATATTCCGCCGCGGCATCGTTGGTGAGTTCTACGCGTCGCGCCTCGGCCGGAAACTCGGCTTCGTCTACCGCCGCTAACCCGCCTGGCATTCCCATGGATCGCTTCGACTACATCATCATTGGTGCCGGCAGCGCCGGCTGCGTGCTCGCCAATCGGCTGTCCGAGGACCGAAACACGCGCGTTCTCTTGCTGGAAGCCGGCGGCAGCGACAATTACCACTGGATTCATATTCCCGTCGGCTATCTCTACTGCATCAACAACCCGCGCACCGATTGGTGCTTCACGACCGCGCCGCAGGACGGATTGAACGGGCGCGCGCTCAACTATCCACGCGGCAAGGTGCTCGGCGGCTGCTCCTCGATCAACGGCATGATCTACATGCGCGGTCAGGCGCGCGACTATGATCTCTGGCGGCAGATGGGATGCACCGGCTGGAGCTGGGAGGACGTGCTGCCATTCTTCCGCAAGTCGGAGGATTTTTATCGCGGCGAGAATGATGTGCATGGCTCGGGCGGGGAATGGCGCGTGGAAAAAGCCCGCGTTCGCTGGGCGGTGCTCGACGCGTTTCAGGCGGCCGCGAGGGAGGCGGGCATTCCCGAAAGCCCGGATTTCAATACGGGCGACAACGAAGGATCGGGTTACTTCGACGTCAATCAACGATCTGGCATTCGCTGGAACACCGCCAAGGCCTTCCTGCGTCCAGCCATGCGACGCGGCAATCTGACGGTTCTGACGAAAGCGCAGGTATCCCGGCTGCTGATTGAGGAAGGTGCAGTCAGTGGCGTCGACTATCATCATGGCGGCACCACCAGACGCGCTTACGCCGCACGGGAAACCATCCTTGCGGCCGGCGCGATCGGTTCACCGCATATTCTGGAACTGTCGGGGATTGGCCGCGGTGAGGTGCTCAAGAATGCGGGCATCGAGGTCGCCACGGAGGTGAGGACTATTGGCGAGAACTTGCAGGACCACCTGCAGCTTCGGATGGCCTACAAGGTCACCGGCGTTGCGACACTCAACGAGAAGGCAACAAGCCTCATCGGCAAGGCCGCGATCGGCCTGGAATATCTCGTCAGGCGCTCAGGACCGATGGCTATGGCGCCGAGCCAACTCGGCGTCTTTACCCGCTCGGGTCCCGACAAGGAGACGCCTGATCTTCAATATCATGTGCAGCCGGTGTCGCTCGACAAGTTCGGCGATCCGGTTCATCCGTTCCCTGCCATCACCGCGAGTGTCTGCAACCTGAGGCCGGAGAGCCGCGGCTCGGTGCACGCGGTGAGCCCCGATTTTGCCGCCCAACCGACAATCAGCCCGAACTATCTCTCGACCGAACGCGATCGCGACATAGCTATCCGTTCGATACGCCTGACGCGGAAAATCGTCGCGCAACCGTCATTGGCGCGGTTTAACCCGCAGGAGTTCAAGCCAGGCCCGAGCTATCGTACCGATACAGAACTGGCGCAGGTGGCCGGCGATATCGGGACGACGATCTTTCATCCTGTCGGAACATGTCGGATGGGTTCTGATCGCGAAAGTGTTGTTGACCCTCGCCTGAAGTTCAAGGCGCTGGCGAAGCTTCGCATTGCCGACGCCTCCGTGATGCCGACGATCACATCGGGCAACACCAATTCACCGACCATCATGATCGCCGAAAAGGCGGCGGCCATGATTCTGGAAGACAACAGATAGGAGAATGTCATGTCAAGGATTGCCTTCATCGGGCTCGGCAATATGGGCGGGCCGATGGCCGCCAACCTCGTCAAGGCCGGGCACGAGGTCACCGGCTTCGACCTGGCTGCCCCGGTCCTGCAAGCGGCAGAAGCACATGGCGTGACGGCAGCAAGCCATATCAGCCAGGCGGTCTTAGACGCGGAAATCGTCGTGACCATGCTGCCGCAGGGTAAGCACGTTCTCAGCGCCTGGACTGATATCCTTCGCTCGATCTCCGCCGGTACGCTTGTAATCGACAGTTCCACGATCGACGTCGACAGCGCCCGCAAGGCGCACGACATGGCGAGCAGCGCCGGTTGTCTTTCCCTTGACGCCCCGGTTTCGGGCGGCACCGGCGGGGCGGCGGCTGGCACGCTGACTTTTATGGCCGGAGGTTCCGACGAGGCCTTTGTGAAGGCCAAACCGATCCTGGAAGCCATGGGCAAGAAGATCGTTCATTGCGGGGATGCAGGCGCCGGACAAGCGGCCAAGATCTGCAACAACATGATCCTCGGCATCTCGATGATCGGTGTCTGCGAGGCTTTCGCGCTTGGTGAAAAACTCGGGCTTTCCCATCAGGCCCTGTTCGACGTTGCCTCGACGTCGTCGGGTCAGTGCTGGTCGATCAGCACCTATTGCCCTGTTCCAGGGCCGGTTCCGACATCGCCTGCGAACAATGGCTACAAGCCGGGGTTTGCGGCCGCGCTGATGCTGAAGGACCTGCGGCTGTCACAGGAGGCGGCACTTTCAACCGGTGCGTCGACGCCGCTTGGGGCCGAAGCCTCGCAGCTTTACGCCCTTTTCGAGAAACAGGGGAACGGCGAGCGCGATTTCTCGGCGATCATCGAAATGTTCCGCGGCAGGTCGCAATAGCCTCCGTAACGACTTGACACCCTGTTCTAGATACGCGACGCCCCGACTGCCGCAACGAGGCGGCGACCGTCTACAGGAATTTTGACATGCAACCGCAGCCCACCGCGACTGGCCTCAAGAACGTCGTAGTGATGGGCGTTGCACTGATGCTGCTTGGAGACTTTCTCTTCGCCCTTAATGACGCGATGGGTAAGTGGCTGGTGACAAACTTTTCTGTCGGGCAGGTGCTGCTTATCCGCTCGCTTGGAAGTTTCGCCATTCTGGGGCCGCTCATCGCTCTGCAGGGTCCTGCCCAACTCGTCAGGGTAGAGGAGAAAGGACTGCAGTTTTTGCGCGTGCTCTTCGCCACGCTCGATGTCGGCCTGTTCTACGCCGCGGTCGCCTATCTGCCGCTCGCTGGCGTCATGACCTTCTACATGGCTGGCCCGATTTACGTTGCCGCGCTCTCGCACTTCCTTCTCAACGAGCGGATCGGCTGGCGCCGATGGCTGGCGGTCTTCGTCGGCTTCTGCGGGGTGGTGATCGCACTGCGTCCATCCTCCGCGATGCTGTCGCTGCCCTCTCTCTTCGGCATTGTCGGCAGCCTGTCCTTTGCGATGACGCTGGTGCTCAACCGACACCTCCGCAACACCAGCGACACAACGCTCGTGACGTGGCAGATGGTCGCAGCGCTCGTCGTCGGGGCAGCGCTCTCGATCGGTACGTGGCAGCCGACAACGTCAGTCGAGCTCGCAGGCATGCTTGCGCTTGGCGTCATTGCCTCATGCGCCCACCTTTTGATCACACGTTCGCTGAAGCTTGCCCCAGCGTCACTGCTGGCACCGCTGCAGTACAGCCTGTTGATCTGGGCAATTGCGCTCGGATACGTGTTCTTCGGCGACGCTCCGGATCTCTACGTGATCACGGGCGGCACGATCATCGTCGTCGCCGGCCTGTTTATCTTCCATCGCAAGAACCTGCTGGAAACCATGCCGCCAGAGGCCGTTGCCCCCGACGGCCATTGATTTCGCAGTTCGGTCGACCGCTAGGCGGCGGCCGGCTTGATCACGCCGCGGCGTATCTGGTCGGCTTCGATGGATTCGAAAAGCGCCCGGAAGTTGCCTTCGCCAAAACCTTCGTCGCCCTTGCGCTGGATGAACTCGAAGAAGATTGGACCGATCACGGTCTTGGAGAAGATCTGCAGCAGGATCTTCGTCGTACCGCCATCAAGCACGCCTTCGCCGTCGATCAGGATGCCATGCCTGCGCATCCTGTGAATTGGTTCGTCATGTCCATGGACGCGTTCGCGTGACATGTCGTAATAAGTCTCGGGCGGGCCGGGCATGAAGCGAAGGCCATTCTCTGCAAGGGCGTCCGTCGCCTCGTAGATGGCATCGGTGCCGACAGCGATATGCTGGATGCCTTCGCCCTTGTATCGCTTCAGATATTCCTCGATCTGGCTGGTCTCGTCCTTCGATTCATTCAGCGGAATCCGGATCTTGCCACAGGGCGAGGTGATCGCGCGGCTCATCAGACCGGTGATGCGGCCGTCGATGTTGAAGAAGTGGATCTGTTTGAAATTGAAGAGTTCGCGATAAAAGTCCCACCACTTGTCCATGTTGCCCCGATAGACGTTATGGGTCAGATGATCGAGGTAGAAGAAGCCGACGCCCTTTGGTTTCGGATCACGCTCGCCCAGCCAGTCGAACTCGAGATCGTAAGCCGATCCTTTCGCACCGTAGCGGTCGACGAAGTAGAGCAGCGATCCGCCGATGCCTACGATGGCAGGAACATCGAGGGTCTTGTCATTGCCTTCATAAGGGGTGGCGCCCCTGGCAACGGCGTGATCGAAGGCATGCCGGGCATCGACAACGCGCCACGCCATCGAAGGCGCGCAGGGGCCGTGATTGTCGACGAAGCGCATGGCATGGCTGCCGGGCTCGGCATTGACGATGTAGTTGATGTCGCCCTGGCGCCAGACGGTGATGTCCTTGCTCTTGTGCTTTGCGACCGGTCGATACCCCATGCGCGTGAACAGTTCTGAAAGCTTCGCGGGCTCGGGATGCGCAAACTCGACGAATTCGAACCCATCCGTACCTGCAGGATTGTCCGGGGTAATCTGAGACGGCGGTGCGTCATGTGGATACGGGCCCATTTTGCTCCTCCTGCGGCTGCGACCGTTTGGATGCAAATTATGGCCCCGCATCGATGCAATGTGCTTGCATAGTGAGCGCTCTTGGCAAAATATCCGCACGAAAGATGCAAATAGCGAGCATATCATACAATGTCTGAGCAACTGGATGGATTTGATCTCCGGATCCTCGCCGAGCTTCAAAGTGACGGACGCTTGACCAATATCGAACTATCGGAACGCATTGCACTTTCAGCCTCGCAATGTTCGCGACGGCGAACGCGACTGGAGGCCGAGGGCTTCATTCGCGGTTATCAGGCAAATCTCGATCCGGACAAATTGGGACTTAATCTGCTGGTCGTCATTTCGGTTACGCTGGCGACCCATAATCGCGACAACGCGCGCCGCTTTGCGCAATTGGTCAATGGTCTTCCCGAGGTTCTGGAAGCCTATGCGCTGACAGGCGAGATGGACTATCACCTCAAGGTCGCAACCCGTGGTCTCGCCGGCCTTTCGCGCTTCGTCAACGATGTGCTTCTACCGCACGAATCCGTCCAGCACGTGAAGACCTCGATCGTTCTCAATACGTTGAAGAACTTCGAAGGCTATCCGTTAAGCGGATTATCGTTCACCTGATTTGCGCCGGAGTCCGGCAGACGCTTCGATGGCCTGCAGCCCAAGGTCGAGCTGGCAAAGCGCCTCATCGCCGAGCATCTGGCGCACTGTCTCCTGGTACTTCTGAGCAAGGACGGTGATCTTCTGGTAGTATTGCCTCCCAAGCGCAGTGAGCTCAATCTGCTCGAAACGTCTGTCGGTTTCGCTCGGGATCCGTTTCAGCCAATGCCGCTGCTCCAGTGCATGGACCGCCCGGCTAACCTTGGTCTTATGCATGTGCGAATGAGCACCAATGTCCTTGGCCGTCATCACGCCGACGCCGCCGAGTGCAGCCAGTGTGCGCCATTCGGGCCGGGTCAAGTCGAACTCTTCCTTATATTGCCTGGCGAACGACAGGCTGATCACTTCCGATGCCCGGTTGAGCCGGTAGGGAATGAAACCATCAAGCTCGAATCCATTCGCCATGACCGCTCCTTGATAGTTACAAAATCAACGGTTACGTTTGTAACTCAAGGGATGGAGGAGATGCAAGCATGGATACCACGGAAGCACCGCTTTCCCGTGCAGGCACAGAAACAAAGGCACCGGCCTACATGCCCGGGTTTGGCAACGACTTCGAGACGGAGGCGCTCCCCGGGGCATTGCCGCAGGGCCAGAACAGTCCACAAAAATGCAATTACGGTCTCTACGCCGAACAGCTTTCCGGCTCACCGTTTACCGCTCCGCGCGGAACGAACGAGCGCTCCTGGCTCTACCGCATCAGGCCAAGCGTGCGTCACACGCGCAGATTTTCCAATGTAAGCTATCCCTTCTGGAAATCAGCGCCCTGCCTCAACGATCACGCCCTGCCGCTTGGCCAGCTACGCTGGGATCCCATTCCTGCACCGACAGCGCGCACGGACTTCCTGGCCGGAATCCGTACGATGACAGCAGCCGGCGACGTCATGACCCAGGTCGGTATGGCCGCGCATGCCTACGTCTTCAACGACGACATGGTCGATGACTATTTCTTCAATGCCGATGGCGAATTGCTGATTGTTCCGCAATTCGGCGCCATCCGCGTCTTCACCGAAATGGGGGCGATGGAGGTCGAGCCAGCCGAAATCTGCCTTATCCCCCGCGGCATGATGTTCAAGGTTTCCCGTCTCGGCGACGGAGGCGAATGCCGGGGCTATATCTGCGAGAACTACGGGGCCAAATTTACCATGCCGGATCGTGGGCCGATTGGCGCCAATTGCCTGGCGAACGCCCGTGACTTCAAGACCCCGGTTGCAGCCTTCGAGGATAAGGAAACGCCCTGCCGGGTGCATGTAAAGTGGTGCGGCAGGTTCTATGTGACGGAGATTGATCATTCGCCCCTCGACGTCGTCGCATGGCATGGAAACTACACGCCGTTCAAATATGATCTGCGGACCTTCTCCCCGGTCGGAGCCATTCTCTTCGATCACCCGGATCCCTCGATCTTCACGGTGCTGACGGCACCGAGCGGCGAAGAGGGTACGGCGAATGTCGACTTCGTGATCTTTCCACCACGCTGGCTGGTCGCCGAGCACACCTTCCGACCGCCGTGGTACCATCGCAACATCATGAGCGAGTTCATGGGCCTGATCCACGGACAATATGACGCCAAGGAAAAGGGCTTCGTCCCCGGTGGCATGAGCTTGCACAACATGATGCTGCCGCATGGACCGGACGCGCCCGGCTTCGAAAAGGCGTCCAAGGTGGAGCTGAAGCCGGTCAAGCTCGATCATACAATGGCGTTTATGTTCGAGACCCGTTTCCCGCAGCAATTGACAAAATACGCCGCTGAGCTTGAGACGCTGCAGGACGATTACATCGATTGCTGGGATGGCCTGGAAAGGCGCTTCGATGGAACGCCAGGCGCCAAATAAGCTGTTGAACCCGGACAGATCCCATGAAGCTCGCCACACTCAAAGATTCCACCCGGGACGGCCAGCTGATCGTCGTCTCCCGCGACCTGATGCGCTTTGCCGATGCGCGCGAGGTCGCCGGCACGCTGCAGGCAGCGCTGGACGACTGGTCAACAATCGCGCCACAACTTGCCCGCATCGGCGAGCGGCTGGAAGCCGGCTCGGAGCCATCGCAGTCCTTTGACCCAAGGCTTGTGCATTCACCGCTGCCGCGTGCCTACCAATGGGCAGATGGGTCTGCCTACGTCAACCATGTCGAGTTGGTGCGAAAGGCCAGAAACGCCGAAATGCCGCGAACATTCTATACTGATCCGCTGATGTACCAGGGCGGCTCCGACAGCTTTCTCGCACCGCGCGACCCGATCCTTGCTGCTGACGAGAAGTACGGCATCGACATGGAAGGCGAGGTTGCCGTTATCGTCGACGATGTCCCGATGGGCGCGACACCCGATCAGGCGCTCAACGCAATCCGGCTGGTCGTGCTGGTGAATGACGTGTCGCTACGAGGCCTCATTCCCGACGAACTCGGCAAGGGATTCGGCTTCTTCCAATCGAAGCCGTCATCGGCGTTCTCGCCGGTCGCCGTAACAACAGACGAGCTTGGCGACGCATGGAAGGACGGCAAGATCCATCTTCCCTTGCTGGTGAGCCTGAACGGCATTCCGTTTGGCCGCGCCAATGCCGGTGTGGACATGACATTCGACTTCGGACAGCTCATTTCGCATGCGGCAAAAACACGCCCGCTGACGGCAGGCTCGATCATCGGTTCCGGCACGGTTTCCAACAAGCGTGATGGCGGCCCCGGCAGGCCAATTGCCGAGGGAGGAGACGGATATTCCTGCATTGCCGAGATCAGGATGATCGAGACCATCGAGCACGGCGGACCCAAAACACCCTACCTGCATTTCGGCGATAGGGTTCGCATCGAGATGAACGACGGGCATGGGGCTTCGATATTCGGCGCGATCGAACAGACGGTGGAACGCCACGATGGAGAGAAGCGGCAATGACCGAGATCGTGCTTTTCGACTACTGGCGTTCCTCCGCGAGTTACAGGGTCCGCATCGCGCTGCAAACATTGGGACTTGCCTACAGGACCATCCCGGTGGACCTTCTTACCTGCGCGCATAAGGACCGAGCTTACCTGGAGATCAATCCCCAGGGCCTCCTCCCGAGCCTTTGCATCGACGGGCATACCCTGACGCAATCGTTGGCCATCATCGAATACCTTGCCGAGACAAGGCCAGACAGCGGCTTCCTGCCCGGCGGCGTCGTGGGGCGGCAACGGGTGAGGGCGCTCTCCTATGCCGTCGCGATGGACATTCATCCGATCTGCAACCTCAACGTCGTTTCCCACGTCGCCCGCCTTACCGGTGACGAGGGTGCGCGAACGGAGTGGATGATCAAGTTCATCGGCAGCGGACTGCAGGCCCTGGAACAGATGCTTGATGATCCGACAACAGGCCGCTTCTGCTTTGGCGACACGCCTTCCATGGCCGATTTCTGCCTCGTGCCGCAGGTCTACAACGCTCGGCGCTGGGGCATTGAAATGTCGCCGTTTTCCCGCATCACGCGCATTGCAGATGAGTGCAACATGCTGCCGGCGTTCAGGGCAGCCCATCCGGACGCGGCCAAGCCGGCATAAGTCCAATCCATCGCGAAGCATAGCTTACGCCTGCTGTTGGCAAGCCTTCCACACCGGCTCTTCCTCCGTTCTTCCGCGCATTCCATTGCTCGGCGAGAATAATTTTCGGTGCCTCGGATTGACCCTCGAGAAAAATCGTAGTTTGATTAAATCAAATTGATTGACCAAATAAAATCAAGCTCAAAGAGGGAACCTAAGATAATGAAAACAAGGCATTATTGCGCGTTTTCGCGCCGCGCTATCCTTTTGTCTGCGACCAGCCTCGCAGTCTCTTTGATGACCAACGGAGGCGTCCTCGCAACGCCGGCGAAAGCCGAGGCGATGCTGTCGATGCACATCGAGGAGCAGACCAGCTGGGTCAGGAATTTCAATCCTTTCGACCTTGCGGGCCGACGCCAGAGCACGATGGATTTCATCTACGAGCCGCTGGTTATCTTCAATGCCGATGACGGCGGAAAACCCATTTTCCGGCTGGCGACAAGCTACAAGTTTTCCGACGACCTCAAATCGATCACCTATGTTTTGCGCGATGGCGTCAAATGGTCGGACGGCCAGCCGCTGACGTCCGCAGACGTCAAGTACACGCTGGAACTGATGCTGAAGAACCCGGCGACCGATACGGTAGGTGTCGGTGAGACAGTCGCGTCGGTCGAGGCGCCGTCGCCAAGCGAGGTCAAGATCAACCTCAAGGACGTGAATACCGAATTCCCGGAATCGCTTGCCGATTTCCCTGTCGTACCAGAACATGTCTGGAAGGACGTCGCCGATCCGGTCGCCTTCAAGAACGAAAATCCGGTCGGCTCCGGCCCGATGACCGAGATCCGGCGTTTCACGCCGCAAGTCTACGAACAGTGCCGTAATCCCAACTATTGGGACGCAGCCTCGCTGCGTGTCGATTGCCTTAAACTTCCGCAGATATCGGGCAACGACCAGATGCTGGCACTACTGCCCGAAGGGACGATGGACTGGATCGGTTCGTTCCTGCCGCAGATCGACAAGACATTCGTGACGCTGGACCCGAAGAACAACGGCTATTGGCAGCCACCGGCCGAAACAGTTGCGTTCCAGATGAACCTGAAGACCGGCAATGCAGCAAACGCTCAGGCGTTCAATGATCTCAATTTCCGCCGCGCCTTCAGCCTCGCCATGGATCGCGCTTCGATGGTCGATGTCGCGGGCTTCGGCTATCCGGTCGCAAGCCAGCATGCAAGCGGACTGCCGCCACGCTTCGAAGCCTGGCGCAACAAGGCAGCCGAAGGGGCCGCTGACGAATGGATGGCCTATGACGTCGGCAAGGCAAACAAGGTTCTGGACGATGCCGGCTACAAGAAGGGCGCCGACAATTTCCGGACGACGCCTGACGGGCAGCCGATCGCCTTCACGATCATCATCCCCAACGGCTGGACCGACTGGATAGATGATGCGCAGATCGCCGCTGAGGGGTTGCGTGCGGCCGGCCTCAATGTGTCGGTGGCAACGCCGGAATACGAGCAGTGGCAAAAGCAGTTGCTCGAAGGCAGCTTCGATGTCGCTCTGAACTCCCGCGCCGACGGCTCGACACCCTTCCGTGGCTACTATCAGTCGATGTCGACGGCCTTTGGCGGCCGCATCACGAGTGCAGCGACACGCTACTCCAACCCGAAGCTGGACGAAACGTTCAATGCCTACCGCAAGGCGACCAGCGACGAAGAACGCCGCAAGCTCTTCGACGAGATTCAGGTGATCGTTGCTGACGATATGCCGATGGTGCCCGTGTTCAACGGTCCGACCTGGTATCAGTATTCGACCAAGCGTTTCACCGGCTGGGTGACGGACAAGGAACCCGTCATGAACCCGGAAAACCATGACAACAACCGTATGCGTCTCGTGCACCTGCTGCGTCTGAAGCCCGTGCAATAGGCCGTCGGCCAGGAAAACAACAGCATGCGTATTTCCTCTCGACGCCTTGGCGTCTACACGATCGCGCTGGTGTTTGCGATTGTCATGAATTTCACGGTTCCCCGGCTGATGCCGGGGACTCCCGTCGATGCAATGATCGCCCAACTCGGCTCACGCGCCACACCCGCCGCGATCGAAGCGATCAAGGCGCGCTTCGGCGCGGTCGATGCGCCGATCGCCACCCAGTTCGTTGATTATCTGAAAGGGTTGGCAACGCTCGATCTCGGGGTTTCGGTGAAATATTATCCGCAGACCGTCGTCGCCGTGCTCAGTCGCTCTGCCCTGTGGACCGCCTTCCTGGTCGTCACGGCAATCCTGTTTTCCCTGCTCGTCGGCGTGACGCTCGGCGCGGTGGCCGCGTGGCGGCGCGGCGGCCGTTTCGACACGATCGTTTCACCCTTGTCAGTCGTCATGATTGCCGTTCCGCCGGTGATCATTGCACTGACAACGCTCTTCCTGTTCGGCGTATCGCTCCGCTGGTTTCCCGTCGGCTACGCCTACGATCCAAGCCTGGACCCCGGACTGAATTTCGCGTTCGTCGGCAGCGTCTTCTTTCACGCCATCATGCCGGTGTTGACACTGTCGCCTTATCTCATCGGCGAGTTCCAGACGACGATGCGATCGTCAATGATCTCCGTGCTCGGCGAAGATTACGTCACCATGGGTCGGGCCAAGGGATTGACGTCGATGACCGTGATGTTCGGGTACGGCGCGAGAAACGCCATGCTGCCGGTGTTGACGAACCTCGCACTGATGCTCGGCGCCGTCTTCGGTGGGTCGATCGTTACCGAGATCGTTTTCAACTATCCGGGTCTCGGCCTGACATTGTTTACCGCAAGCGTCGCCCGCGACTATCCCGTGATCCAGGGGCAGCTCCTTATGATGACGATGGCAACACTTGGAGCCAACCTGCTCGTCGACATCATCTACGGTCTTGTTGATCCGAGATTGCGGGAGGCTGCCCAATGAATGCCGCCCTCAAACTGATCCGCCAGCAGCGCAAGGCGATCGTCGGTGTTGTCATCATCTTGGCACTTTGCCTGATGGCGATCCTGGCGCCGGTCATCGCACCGAAAAACCCCAGCGCGCGCGTCGGCCGCTCGCATCAGCCTCCAACGATCGAGCACGTCATGGGCACGACGAAGATGGGCCGCGATGTCTACACCCAGTTCGTCTGGGGAGCGCGCACATCGATCGCGGTCGGCTTTGCAACAGGCATCGCCATCACGGCTCTTGGCACGGTGATCGGCCTGATTGCCGGCTACGTCGGCGGTCGCACGGATGCAGCGCTCGACCTTGCGACGAATGCGGTCCTTGTCATACCCAACATACCGCTTCTCATCCTGCTTGCATCGTTTGCCGGCACCGTCGGGCCGCTCGCGATCATGGCTATCATCGCCCTGACCTCCTGGCCCTGGGGAGCGCGCATGACCCGATCGCAAACGCTGGCACTGCGGACCCGCGATTTCGTCACTGCTGCGAGAATGATCGGCGAGCCGGGATGGCGCATCGTCTTTGTCGAGCTCCTGCCAAACCTGTTGCCGCTTATCGGCATCAATCTGGTCGGTAGCATCATCTACGCGATCGTCGCGCAAACCACGCTCGAATACCTCGGCTTCGGCGACCCCTTGCAGGTCAGTTGGGGAACCATGCTCTACAACGCGCAGAACTCATCGGCGATCATCCTTGGCGCGTGGTGGGATATCGGAGCGCCGGCCGCCGGCATCGCACTGATTGGCCTCGGCCTGGCGCTTGTCAATTTCACCTTTGACGAGATTGCCAATCCGCAGCTTCGTTCCGGCCCTGCGCTCAGCCGCTGGCTCAGGCTCAATCGGGCACGCAATCGCAATCTGGAGGCTGCCCGATGAGCAATGATCTCCTTGAGATACGCGACCTCAACGTTGACTATCTGCTGGAGCGGGGCGAGTTCCGCGCAGTGAAGGATGTGTCCTTCACCATCGGCCGAGGCGAGCTGTTCGGCCTTGCTGGCGAGTCGGGCTGCGGCAAGAGCACGATCGCCTATGCCATAACGCGTCTTTCGAAACCGCCCGCCTGGGTCGCCAGCGGAAAGATCCTCCTGGACGGACAGGACCTCTTGCAGTTGCCGCAAGGGGAGATGCAGAAGATCCGCTGGAAACGCGTCGGCATGGTCTTTCAAAGTGCAATGAACTCGTTGAACCCGCTCATGCGGGTCGATGCGCAGTTTCATGACGTGCTGCATCGGCACACCGGGTGCTCGAAAAGCCAATCGCGCCAGCAGGCCGAGGCAATGTTCAAGCTGGTCGGTATTCCAACCAGCCGAGTATCGGACTATCCGCATCAATTCAGCGGTGGCATGCGCCAGCGCATCGTGATTGCAATCTGCCTGGCTCTGAGGCCCGAACTGATTATCATGGACGAGCCGACGACCGCGCTCGACGTCGTTGTGCAGCGGGAGATCCTCGAGCAGGTCATCGACCTGCAACGAACCTACGGCTTCTCGGTGCTGTTCATCACCCACGACCTGCACCTGATGGCACAGCTCTGCCACCGGATTGGGGTCATGCTGAAAGGCGAACTCGTCGAGGTCGGCGATGTCAGGCAAGTTAGCCAGGCGCCGGCGCACGACTACACCCGCAAACTGTGGAAGGCCATACCGCAGCTCCCCGGCCAGCGTCTGGTGGGAGCGATCGCATGACCACGAGCTCTCAACTGTCTACGGTTTCGTCCGAACCCGTGATCCGTCTGACCGATATCGAACGCCGCTTCGGTCCTGTCCACGCCTTGCGCGGGATCTCGCTATCGCTCAATCCCGGCAGAGCTCTTGCGCTCGTCGGAGAATCAGGCTGCGGCAAGACGACATGCGCGCGCATCATCGCGCGTATGGATCAGCCGACGTCGGGCAAGCTTTGGTTCAAGGGACGCGATTTCACCGCCGTCGGCCCCGCCGTGGATGAACGCGCCTATCGGCGGGAAGTACAGATGGTGTTTCAGGATCCATTCTCCTCGCTCAATCCGGTCTTTTCGATCGAGTACCACTTGTCGCGACCGCTAACCCTGCACAAGCATGCAAAGGGCAGGGCCGCCCTGTCGGACGCCGTCTCGACGCTCCTTGCCGAGGTTGGGCTCGATGCTGCCATCACCAAACGGAAGTTTCCGCACGAGCTCTCGGGCGGCCAGCGCCAACGCGTCAACATCGCGCGCGCACTCGCGGTCGCGCCGGGTGTACTCGTGGCCGACGAACCAACGTCCATGCTCGACGTCTCGATCCGCATGGGAATTCTGGATCTTCTTGCTCGCATCAAGCGTGAAAAGAACCTCGCACTTCTCTACATCACCCACGACATAGCCACGGCCGCGCACGTCGCTGAGGAAATTGTCGTGATGTTTGCCGGTCAAATGGTCGAATGGGGGGATACAAATTCTGTCATCGGCAGTCCGCGGCACCGATACACGCAACTGCTGCTGTCGGCCGTGCCCGATGGCGCCAAGCCGTTCGTCACCGGAGGAAGCGCCCGCTTTCTCGAGCAGGCCGAAAAGGTCCGTGCCATGAGCCGGCCGCCATCGACGGCGGTCGAACAGGTCGGGCCAAACCATTTTGTCCGCCCGCTTGTGGCATCGAATTAAGGGAGGCGGTCTTGGATTATCTCGTCAATCTGTCGGTTCTTGAGCCAAACGCGGATGTCACAGCCAGGATGAAGGATCTTGGTGTGACGATCCGACGCCCACTCGCTCCGGAAGCCAGGCTCGTGACCAAATGGGTCGCAGATGAATTTGGCGACGGCTGGGCGAGCGAGACGGCTGTCGCACTGACTCGCCAGCCGCCAACCTGCTTTATCGCGACCCGTGACCAGCGCCTGGTCGGTTTTGCCTGCCATGAATCCATTGCGCGCAGTTTTTTCGGGCCGACCGGCGTCGAAGAAGGATCGCGTGGGCTCGGGATCGGGCATGCACTGCTGCTTGCCAGCCTCTTCGATCTCAGGACCATGGGCTACGGATACGCCATCATTGGCGATGTCGGGCCTGCCGCCTTTTACGAGAAAGCCGTCGGCGCCATGCCGATCCCCAATTCCGCTCCCGGCGTCTATGCCGGAATGCTCAGAACCTAGTCCTCGCAACGTTATCAAGAGATGATCATGTCGATACAGCGCCAACCCGCCCTGCGGCTCGAAACCTCATGGTTGCCAGCTTCGGAAGAACGAGCTCAGGCCTATACGCTCAGCCTCAAGAACCTTTCATCGAATTCGATCGCCAAATTCGCCCTTTGCGTCAGTGGACCCGGACGGGTGGATCCGGCGGTGCTTATCGAGGGTGGCACGATCGGCCGCCGGCTTTCGAACTTCACCGAATTCCTGCCGCCTGCCAACTTCGAGCTTGAGGCAGGCAAGACATGGACGTTGACCATCTCCGCTCTCAGCTGGTCGTTCCAGCACTGGACGGATGGCGCAACCGGCGCCTATGTGGCGTTTGCCGACGGCAGCACGCTGTCGCTTTCGGTCTCGCCGACCCGATCGCTTGCCAACAATGCGCCATTGAGGCGTGGCGCCGAAATCTATCCCGTACCGGCCAATCCGCCGGAGCCTGTCGCAATCGTGCCGTGGCCGAACGAGGTGTCGGTATCGGGCACGCGTTCGCTCCCTCCGGGCTTTGCGCTAAACGCCAGCAATCCTGAGGCGATTGCGGCGGCGGCTGCCTTTACCGGCCTCGTCGAACAGCTCTTTGCCGTCGAGGGTATCGTGCGTCCCGCCTCCGAAGGCGGAATGCCTGTGATACTTGACGTCGTCGATGGCTTCGCGCCAGAGGCATATCGTGTGTCCTTCGCCGGCGATACCGTACGCGTTTGTGCCAGCACGCAGACCGGCTTGCTCTATGGTCTGATCACGCTTGGCCAGATCTGGCGCGGAGCGCATCTTTATCCGCACGCGTTCCGCTTCCCCGTCGCAGGCGAGATCCGCGATGAGCCATCCATGGGATGGCGGGGCCTGCATCTCGACGTTGCCCGCCAGTTCTACGGCAAGGCTGAAATCAAGCAGCTGCTCAGCATCCTCGCCTGGAACAAGGTCAACCGCTTCCATTGGCACCTCTCCGACGATGAGGCCTGGCGCGTTGAAATCGACGCCTATCCAGCCCTCACTGAAGTCGGCGCCTGGCGTGGACATGGCCTTGCCATTCCGCCACTCCTCGGCTCGGGCGCGGCACGCACCGGCGGTTATTACACCAAGGCTGCGGTGCGCGAGATCGTCGCCCATGCCAAGTCGCTCGGCATCGAGGTCGTGCCGGAGATCGACGTGCCCGGACATTGCTATGCCATGCAACAGGCGATCCCCGAGCTGCGTGATCCACAGGAGGTCGGAAGCTATTTTTCCGTCCAGGGCTTCCCCGACAACTGCGTGAACCCCGCGCGCGAGAAAACATATGAGGTTCTCGAGACCATCCTGAGCGAACTGATCGAGCTCTTTCCCTTCAAGACGATCCATATCGGCGCCGACGAGGTGCCCCTTGGCGCCTGGTCGGGCTCGCCGGAAGCCTTGGCGCGGCTGCGCGAGATCGGCGGAGACGCCATGGCCAACACCCACGCCAAGCGCCTCAACGTCATCACCAACACGCATGGCGCTGACGAAATCGACGGATCGGGGGCCGCTGTTTTGCAATCCATCTTTCTCGAAAGGATCCAGACGTTCCTCGCCGAACAAGGCTGCATCACCGGCGGATGGGAAGAAGCAGCGCACGGCAACGTCATCGACAAGGCAAAGAGCTATCTCTGTGGCTGGCGCAGCGTCGAGGTCTCGGCAGCGCTGGCCGGCCAGGGTTACGAGATGGTGGTGTGCCCTGGGCAGGTCTACTACCTCGATATGGCAAACAGCCCCGACTGGGACGAGCCTGGTGCCAGCTGGGCCGGCTGGTCAGAGCCGGAAAAGCTCTACAACTTCGATCCTGTCGAAGGCTGGAGTGACGAGCAAAAGAAGAAGTTGCGCGGCATCCAGGCCTGCATATGGTCGGAACCGATGACCGATCGTGCGGTCTTCGATCGCCTGGTGTTCCCGCGGATCTCGGCGCTTGCCGAAAGCGCCTGGACGAAGCCGGCCTGCAAGTCCTGGGAGCGCTTCAAGGCGGTCGCCGGATTGATGCCGGTCCTCTATGCCTATCCCTGAGGCTATCGGCCGAGAGGCTTTTGAAGGACATCGAACTGCGGGTTCGTTTCCGAAAAGATCGGCAGTGCCGCGGCGCCCAAAATCGCCGTGTCCCTGCCGGTAGCCCCGATCATGATGCGGGGAAGGTTTCGTTCCTCCCCCGGATTAACCGGCGTATATAGGGGTTCCAGCTGACGAGCGAGGCGCTGCAGCAGCGATGGAGGCATCGAACCGCCAAGCACGATAGTCTGCGGATCGAAGGCCAACTCCAGAAAATCGATCGTCTGACGCATGGGCTCAGCGGCAGCCTTTGACCAGGCGTCAATGCGACTGTTGCCTTGCTCGACAAGGGCGGCCAGAATTTCAGGATCGTGCTGTCTCGAACCACGAATCTCGAGATATTCATAGGCCGAGCCGAGCGAGACATAGCGGTCCAGACAGCCACGCTTGCCGCACACGCAGGGCAGACCATTCGGAACCACGATCATATGGCCAATCTCGCCGGCATTGCTGCGGCTTCCCTTGTAAAGATGGCCGTCAAGGAACATGCCGGCGCCAATGCCACCGCCGAGAAACAGATAGACGAAGCTGCTCAGGCCACGGGCAACGCCATAGAGGCGCTCGCCGATCGCAGCAGCGGTGGCGTCGTTTTCGACAAGGACGGGCACGCCAACAAGCTCGGCAAGTTTTCTGGCCACGGGGAAGCCCTGCCAGCCAGGAAGCGTCACCGGGCTCAAAGATGTGACACCTTCGGCGGCATAACGCCCCGGCATCGCGATACCGACACCCAGGAGGCGGGCGCGATCGAAGCGGAAGCTGTGTTGCAGTTCATCGGCGATACCGGCAAGGATCGGCATCGCCGCGGCAGGCGCCGGCCTGTCGACGGCCTTCTCGATCCTGGCTCGGACACTTCCCGAAAGATCGGTCAGAACGCCAACAGCGTGATCCCGCTCCAGCTCCAGGCCAATGGAATAGGCACCGTTTGGATTGATCGAGTAGGGCGTGATCGGCTGTCCACGAGCCGCCTTCTGCGGGGCTTCTGCCTTCAGTAGCTCGGACCCTTCCAGCTCTTCGACGATATTGGATACCGTTTGCGTGCTGAGCGCCGTCAACCGGGCCAGTGCCGCCCGCGACAACGGCCCATTCGTTCGGATCGCCTCGATCACGACACGCCGATTGTGCGATTTTGCCTGCTCTAGGTTGGTGCCTGAAATTGCCTTCATTGACTCGACTTGCGGGAGTTCAAACCAAACGCGTGCCTTACCGCATAAGGGGTTCCGCCCCGGATATCCAGCGGTTTGCGTTGAGTGTCGCGAGCGAAACTGAAGGATTGCGGTGCTGAATTGGCGCAGCGACTTTTTTCGGAGTTCGAGGCCGCAGCAGGACTGCGTATGTCGGGCCGGGTTGACAGCATGGGAAGCGCATGTCACTTATGTAACTAACTGGTTATTTATTTGCGAGGAGGACGGAAATGGCGACGATATCGCTCGGCATCATCATGCATGGAATCACGGGCCGCATGGGTTACAACCAGCATCTGGTGCGGTCCATTCTGGCGATCCGGGAGCAAGGCGGGCTTCAACTTTCCAACGGCGACCGCCTGATGCCCGATCCGATCCTCGTCGGACGTAATGCCGACAAGATCGAAGCGATCGCCCGCAGGCACGGCCTGACGCGCACGACGACCGATCTCGACAGCGCGCTTGCTGATCCGAACAACAAGGTCTTCTTCGACGCCGGCTCCACGCAAATGCGCGTCTCGCTGCTCAAAAAGGCAATCGAAGCGGGCAAGCATGTCTATTGCGAAAAGCCGATCTCGGAGACGCTTGAGGAGGCGCTTAGCGTGGCTAAGCTCGCCGAAGAGCGCTGTGTCAAGAACGGCGTCGTTCAAGACAAACTCTACTTGCCGGGACTGCGCAAGATCGCGCTTTTGAAGGACAGCGGCTTCTTCGGCAAGATCCTCTCGGTGCGCGGCGAATTTGGCTACTGGGTGTTCGAAGGGGATTGGGGCGTAAAGGCGCAGCGTCCCTCCTGGAACTATCGCGCCGCCGACGGTGGCGGCATGATCCTCGATATGCTGCCGCACTGGCGCTACGTACTCGACAACCTCTTTGGTGAGGTCAAGGCTGTCAGTTGCTATGCCTCCACCCATATTCCGAGCCGCGTCGACGAGAGCGGAAAGACCTATCGGGCCGATGCCGACGACGCAGCCTATTCGACCTTCGAGCTTGAGGGCGGCATCGTCGCCCACATCAATTCGTCCTGGGCAGTGCGCGTGCGTCGCGACGACCTCGTGACCTTCCAGGTCGACGGCACACACGGATCAGCAGTTTGCGGTTTGACGAAGTGCTGGACCCAGCATCGCGTCAATACGCCAAAGCCGGTCTGGAACCCGGACCAGCCACAGGCGATCAACTTCTACGAGACCTGGGACGAGGTGCCGGAAACCCAGGTGTTCGACAACGGCTTCAAGGCCCAGTGGGAGGACTACCTGCGCTACGTCGTTGAGGACGCACCATGGAAATTCACCCTGCGCGAGGGCGCCAAGGGAGTTCAACTCGCCGAACTGGCCCACAAGAGCTGGAAAGAGCGCCGCTGGGTGGATGTTCCCTCGCTCGCCGACGGGTCCGTTCGCAAGGTTGCGTGACGACCATGACAGCAACACTTCGTCTTCCCCTGTCCGGCGGTACCCTCAAGGATTACACCGTCGCCAACACACCGCTTGCAGCACCGGAGCCACCGGCCGGCAGGCACGCCTTCAACCGCGTCGCCTTTGCGGCCGCCCACGTGGTGGTCGATCCGTTGGCCGACAACGATCCCTGGCTCGATCGCAGCATCGATTGGGAGCGCACGGTCGCGTTCCGTGAATACCTTTGGGATCTCGGCCTCGGCGTCGCCGAGGCCATGGACACTGCCCAGCGCGGCATGGGGCTTGACTGGACGGGCGCCAAGGAACTGATTGCCAATGTCCAATCGGCTGCGCGCAAACGCCCTGATGCGCTGATCGCCTACGGCGCCGGCACCGACCATCTGTCCCCCGGGCGTGATATCAGCATCGACGACGTGATCCGCGCCTATGAGGAGCAGGTCGCCTACGTCGAAGGACAGGGCGGCCGGATCATCCTCATGGCAAGCCGGGCCCTTGCGGCGGCCGCCAAGAGCCCGGAGGATTACGTGCAGGTCTATGACCGCATTCTGCGGCAGGTTCGCCGGCCGGTAATCATTCATTGGCTGGGGGACATGTTCGATCCCGCGCTGGCGGGCTACTGGGGTTCGCAAAATGACATGCAGGCGATGGAAACGGCAGTCGCGATCATCAACGACCACGCAAGCAAGGTGGACGGCGTGAAGATTTCTCTACTGTCGGCGGAAAAGGAGATCGTCATGCGCCGCAGGCTTGATCCGGCGGTCAAGATGTACACCGGCGACGACTTCAACTATGCGGAGCTTATCGCCGGGGACGAACAAGGCTACTCGCATGCCCTGCTCGGCATTTTTGACGCCATCGCCCCTGCTGCCAGCGCTGCCCTGCACAAGCTCGCCGCAAACGATCTCACCGGCTTCCACAATATCCTGGCACCGACCGTGCCCCTGTCCCGGCATATCTTCAAGGCGCCGACCCGGTTCTATAAGACCGGCGTCGTCTTCCTGGCCTATCTCAACGGCTTCCAGAACCACTTCCAGATGCTCGGCGGCCAGCAGAGCGCGCGCTCGATCACGCACCTTGCGGAACTGTTCCGCCTTGCCGACCAGGCCCGCGTCCTTAGCGACCCGGATCTCGCCACCCAACGAATGAAAGCAATCCTCGCTACGGCAGGAATCTAACAACACCACGGCATCCGCCTCGCATCGGCGAGGTGAGGGAGGACAACGCATGGCTGTCGACGGCCTTTCGATCAATCTCGCGACGGTTCGAGAACAGTACAATATGAAGCAGGCCGTCGAGGCGTGCCTCAAGCAGGATATCGTGGCGATCGCTCCCTGGCGCGATCAGGTTCACGCCATCGGGCTTTCGGAAGCCGCCCGTATCGTCGCCGATAACAAGTTGCGTGTGACCGGCCTTTGCCGCGGCGGCATGTTCCCAGCCGCCGATGCCGCGGCACGCGCCGCCGCCATTGACGACAACCGGAAGGCCATTGACGAAGCTGCAGCTCTCAACGCCGACTGCCTCGTCCTTGTCGTCGGTGGTCTGCCCGCAGGATCCCGGGATATTGCGCATGCGCGCGAAATGGTTGCCGATGGGATCGGCGCAATCCTCCCGCACGCGCGCGCCGCCGGCATACCGCTAGCCATCGAACCGCTGCATCCGATGTATGCCGCAGACCGCGCCTGCGTGAATACGCTCGAGCAGGCACTCGATATCTGCGACCTGCTTGGCGACGGCGTTGGCGTTGCCATCGACGTTTATCATGTCTGGTGGGATCCGAAACTCATGCAGCAGATCGCGCGCGCCGGCGCGTCTGGCCGCATCCTCGCACACCACATCTGCGACTGGCTGGTTCCGACAACGGATCTCCTGCTCGACCGCGGAATGATGGGAGACGGCGTCATAGACCTCAAGGGAATCCGGCGCGCGATCGAAATGGCCGGCTATGGGGGCGCCCAGGAGGTGGAGATTTTTTCGGCCGGAAATTGGTGGAAACGGCCCGGCGAAAAGGTGCTTTCGACCTGCGTTGATCGCTTCCGAAGCGTTTGCTGACGGTCACGGTGCAAATTTCGAGGGCGGCTTTCCAACGAGGCTGGTCGGCAAGGTTCACCCTTCGCGCATCGCATAAGGTCCTCACGGGTTCGAGATCGCATCAGCTAATGTCAGCCAACCTCGACGTTCAAGATCGTGCGGAAAGTGCCGCCATGGATTTGTTCCGCCGGGATATTTGAACCGGCAGTCATGCTGATCTGGCCTCGCTGGAGACAAGCTAAATCCTTGGATATTCGTATATATTTTCGTATACGGCAGCTAACGCCGCATTCGCTTCCGCTAGATCTTATTGATCTGGTCGGAGACAGGGGCCGGAGAAAATTCCATCAAATGCGCTTTTGGGCCCAGTTCGGCCACTTTGGGCCTCTTGCGGACGCCCCGTGCATCGGAAGGGCCACCAATAGAATCTCGGAGAAGACGGTGATTTGTCAACCGCATTTCGCCGGCTCGCGGGGAAAACAACAACGGGTGAGGGTGCTGGCTCGGCCGGCTTTGGGGCGAACTGGCCATCTCCAACGGCAGTACACGATACGGCTTCCCAAATGTTCCCCGCGGGGAACTCTATCCAAATCGCAAAATACTGCAGCCCGCTCCGCCGCCAATGAGGATGCAGCCGGCCGATCCAACGCCGGGACAGCCGACAGCCAGCACCGCGGCTAGTCGCCGACGCGAGGCTTAGCGAGCCGGGTGGCTCACTGGCAACCCTGCCAGCCATCCCAAGCACGATCTCAAAATGCCTCCTAGGTTTCCCTGAAAACGGCATCGTGGGATAGCTGCCTGACGAAATGTTCCCCGCGGGGAACTTTTCCGCTCCCCACAAAGACAGCAGTTCGACGCACCACCAGTGAGGGTGTTTGCGGCCCATCCGCAGCGGTCCCGACCAACGGCGAGAGCAGTGCCTGGCCACCCACCGCCTCGCCAATGCCGTTCCGCACGCCAGTGCCCGCGTTCCCGCCGCCACCACCCTGAACAACACTTGCCCGCGTCCTTCTGCCTTCCACCTTGATCAAACGAGAGCTTTTCCAGCATCCCCAGTGATCGGCCGGCGGCCCATGCCGCGCGTTCAAACGCCACAGCTGGCTCTCAGGAAAGTGCCCATCAAAGCCGTGCCACCTCTCCCGGGGCGCGCGCAGTGATGTTCAAGACGATGCTACTCCAACGGCAGCATCTGCACGCGCACCAAATGCCGCATCAGGCGCGCGCGAGCTAGCGGGTCCCTTTCAGATCTTCCAGCTCAGAGGGCCCAATCTCGCTTCGGCCAGCACCTGCGTGGTGCGCAACGCCGGCTCGACACAACGACATCAGACCCAAGCTGGTTCATCGGCAGACAGGCTCTGCGACAGGCCCCAAACCGAAGCCATCGTCAACCGTCGAGACAAGCGCCGCAAGCGACGAGATGCTCTCGCTGCCTCGCGGCACCCGAAAACCGATTGCATTCCTCCTGTCCGCAAGGCCGGCGCTTATGCCGTCCGCCACAAAGATGGTCCTTCGAGCTGCAAGTCCCTCGGCGATACCGACGGAAATTGCCCCCTAGGCCTGCCCGGGTTGCATTCCGTGGCGGCAGCGCAGCAAAAAGTGAAGCCCTCTATCAGGTGATATCCGCGGATCATCGACACCGGATTCCTTTGGGCAGCCACGGACGAGATATTCATCGCCAATCCGCAGTAGCCTTCAACACTTGTTGAGACCAAGCCGGTCGTGGCGACCAGAGATTGGCGCCACACCTTGTCGGCCTGGCGTGTCGGAGGAAGCAGCGCCCCTCGCGCGGACGCTTCGCGCACATAAGCACCGCAGCGACCAGAAGCGGAAGAAGGTCGGAGGTCGCCTTCGAAAGCTCCGTCAGAAATTAAGGCCGTCGTCACGCTGAGCACATCCGCCATGCAGGAGGCTTACAGCCGCTCTCTGCGAGACCCCTCCAACTGCTTCCCGACATGGCCGACGTCAGGGAAACATGTTGCTGACAGGATCGTCAGATCTCCCGATCTACCGTCTTGCTAAGACAAATCCACAGCCCTAGGAAGGGCGCACCTCGACAGCGTCGAGCGCAGGAACTATCTCTAAAATATGACTATTCATAACGATGACACGATAGCCGGCCGTATAAGTCGCGCGCTCGCCGAGCGCATTGTGACAGGTGCCTTGCCGCCTGGCTCGAAGCTGAAGCAGGACCACATAGCAGAGGAATTCGGGTCGTCGCACGTCCCGGTGCGAGAGGCTCTGCGTCGCCTGGAAGCGCAAGGCCTTGCCGTCAGCGAGCCGCGCCGCGGCGTTCGCGTTGCCTCCTTCGATTTGAAGGAAGTGCAGGAGGTTGCGAAGATGCGCGCTGCCCTTGAAGGGCTGGCACTGCGCCACTCGGCCGAGCATCTTACGCCATCACGTCTCGATCAAGCCGAACAGGCGACGATCGACGGCGACAATGCGCTCGATGTCCGCACCTGGGAAGAGGCCAATCGCAGGTTCCATACGCTGATCCTCCAACCCTGCGGCATGCCGCGCTTGCTCTCCGTCATTGACGATCTCCATGCAGCAAGCGCCCGATTTCTGTTCGCCACCTGGCTGACGGAATGGGAGCCGCGGATCGACAATGACCATCGTACCATTCTCGCATTTCTTCGTTCCGGCAAGGTCGAGAATGCCGTGACCGCGTTGGAGCGACACGTGCAATGGATCGGCGGGCCGCCGCGGCGACTGCAGCATGCCTCGCGTGAACGGTTTGCGATCGTCGGCTAGTGTCGACGACCGTGGATCTATACCTCGTCAATTGGTATCGCCGGTCTGCGACCCCCGAACTGGACGAGCCCAGCACTGCCCTCTTCCCGCGCCCTTGCCGCAAGTCGCGGCGTGCGCTCCTGCCAGGCGCCTGATTGAAGCATGACACGGTAGCGTCGACCCAGACTGCTCATGACTGAGGTCTGAACGCGGACGCCTGCTTCTGGACCAACTCCACCATCAGGGACGAGCCAGAAAAAGGCGCTTGCCTAATATTGTTTCAGCCAATTATAGATAAAATCGTCTTCTATCTACGAATCGAAGCGTCATGACGAGAGGATTTTGAATTGATGCCATCCCCCGCAGCCCGTTCGACGCAGGATATCCCGGGCAGCGCCGCCCCTAAAGGCGCTGCCACCCAATCAGAAGCCACGATTATCTATAATTTGCCCTTCAACGACCTTCTCTATCGTGCGCACGGCATCCATCGCGCCAATTTCGATCCGAACGCAGTCCAGATGAGCCGCCTCCTGTCGGTCAAGACCGGCGGATGCGCCGAGGACTGCGGCTATTGCAGTCAATCTGCCCACTACCCGACTGGGCTGAAGGCTTCAAAACTGATGGAAGTCGAGCGCGTTCTCACACAAGCGCGACAAGCCAAAGAGGGGGGCGCCACGCGATACTGCATGGGTGCCGCATGGCGCAGCCCCAAGGATCGCGACATGGACGCGATTGTCGCGATGGTCGAGGGCGTCCGAGCGCTTGGTATGGAGACCTGCATGACGCTTGGCATGCTGACCCCACAGCAATCGGCAAGGCTCGCCAAGGCCGGCCTCGACTACTACAATCACAACATCGATACCTCCGAGCGCTTCTATAGCGAGATCATCACGACCCGCAGCTTTGCGGATCGGTTGGAGACGCTTGCCAATGTGCGTGACGCTGGCATCAAGGTTTGTGCCGGCGGCATTCTCGGCATGGGTGAGACGGCGGGAGATCGCATCTCGATGCTTGTCACGCTTGCGAACCTGCCGACGCCACCTGAGAGCGTGCCGATCAATATGCTGATCCCAATCTCTGGCTCGAAGCTTGCCGATGCCCAACCGATCGATCCGATCGACTTCGTCCGGACCGTCGCACTGGCGCGCATTCTCATGCCGACGTCCTATGTGCGTCTGTCTGCAGGTCGCACGGACATGTCGGACGAGACCCAGGCGCTCTGTTTCTTCGCCGGCGCGAATTCGATTTTCGTGGGCGAGACCCTGTTAACTGCGGACAATCCCGGCGAGGATGAGGATGCGGCACTCTTTCGTCGTCTCGGGCTGAAGGCGGAGCAACTGGAGCGAGCCGAATGACTGGCGCCAAACTTGCGCTTTACGAGCGCAAGCTCGCTGGACTTGATCGCAAGGGGAGAAGCCGAAGCCTGGTTCCAGTATCCGGCGCCGATTTCACCTCGAACGACTATCTGGGCCTTGCCCATTCAAAGCGGCTCGAGGACGCGCTCCGCGAGGCGATCGATCGCGGCGTGCCAGTCGGGGCAGGGGGCTCGCGCCTGCTTCGCGGCAATCATCCCGAGCATGAGGCGCTGGAGCGGGAGGCCGCCGCCTATTTCGGAGCGGCGCGTGCTCTTTACTTCGGCAGCGGCTATGCCGCGAATGTAGCGCTGTTTTCGACCTTGCCGCAGCGCGACGACATCATCGTCTATGACGCGCTGATCCATGCGAGCGCCCATGAGGGGATCTCGACAAGCCGCGCACCGTCGGTCGCAACCACACATAACGACGTGGACGCAGTCGCCGATGCGATCGGCAGATGGCGGCGGGCCGGGGGCACCGGTCGACCGTGGATCGCGGTCGAAAGCCTCTATTCAATGGATGGCGATTGCGCCCCGCTCCGCCAGCTGATGGACGTTGCTGCACAGCACGACGGCTTCCTCATCATTGACGAGGCGCATGCAACGGGCGTCTTCGGGAAAGGTGGGCGCGGCCTGTCGGAGGCTCTCGGTCATCCGGAAAACTGCATCAGCCTGCATACCTGCGGCAAGGCGCTCGGTGCATCGGGTGCGGTTGTCCTCGGACCGGCAATCATCTGCGACTTCCTCATCAACCGCGCTCGGAATTTCATCTATTCGACGGCGCCATCCCCGCTCATGGCTGCGACGCTGCGAGAGGCCTTGAGGATCCTCGCTGACGAGCCGGAGCGCCGCGACAGGCTTGCCGGACTTGTCTCTTTCGCCAGTCGTACGATGGAAGCGGCAACGGGGGTACAGGCGAGCGGATCGCAGATTCTGCCGATTGTGATCGGCGACAATCGTCGCGCCGTGCTCATCGCTGAACGCTTGCGCAGCGAGGGCTTCGACGTCAGACCGATCCGGCCTCCCACCGTGCCTGAAGGCACGGCGCGGCTGCGTATCTCGATTACTCTGAATGTCGACGAAGCAACCGTCTCGCGGTTGTTCGAAAGTCTCGCCGACACCCTGCGGGAGGAGCGGCAATGACGCAGCGCTTCGTCGTCACCGGCACCGACACCGGTATCGGCAAGACGGTCTTCTGCGCCGCTTTGACATCCGCGCTCGGAGCATACTACTGGAAACCTGTACAGGCAGGGCTCGGCGAGGAGACGGACGCTGAAACGGTCAGCCGATTGGGCAGGGTACCGCCCGAGCGGATTGTCCCTGAGGCCTACCGGCTGAGAACGCCTGCGTCCCCGCACCATGCGGCTGCGCTCGACGACGTGACGATAGATCCGGACGCACTTGCGCTACCCTCACCCCCTGGTCCGCTTGTCATTGAAGGCGCCGGCGGCATTCTCGTTCCGCTGACATCGAAGATCCTTTTTGCCGACGTTTTCGCCCGGTGGCAGGCGCCGGTGATCCTGTGCGCCAGGACAGCGCTCGGCACCATCAATCATAGCCTGATGTCGTTGGAAGCACTGCAGCGACGTCAGGTTCCGATCTTCGGCATTGCCTTTGTCGGTGAAGAAAATCGCGAAACGCAGAAGATCATCGTCCAGATGAGCGGAGCGCGCTCGCTGGGGCGCCTGGAGCCGAGCGACCCGCTCAACCACGAAACGCTGATGGCGGCCTTTCATCGCGGCTTCGATGTTGCGATGTTTCGGAGTGACCAGTCATGACGCACCAGCCGGTATGGCATCCGTTCACGCAGCATGCCCTTGAGCCGGCGATGAAGAAGGTCGTGGCCACCGACGGAGCCTATCTCATCGACGAAGACGGCAACCGCGTTCTCGATGCGATCTCCTCATGGTGGGTGGTCACCCACGGCCATCGGCATCCGGCGATCATGGAGGCTGTCCGCAGGGCAACGGAGTGCTACGATCAGATCATCTTTGCCGAATACACTCACGCCCCGGCGGAGGATCTCGCCCGTGGGCTAATCGCTGTAAGCCCGAAGGGGCTTGAGCACGTCTTTTATTCCGACAGCGGCTCGACAGCCGTCGAAGTCGCATTGAAAATGGCGCTCGGTTTCTTCCACAATAGGGGGCGACAGCGCGACCGGATCGTCGTCATGGAGCATGGTTATCATGGCGACACGATCGGCACCATGTCCGTCGGCGAAAGGGGTGTCTTCAACGCCGCCTATGAACCCTTGCTGTTTGGCGTCGACCGGATTGCCTTTCCAGAACCCGGCAGAGCGCAGAGCACGCTTGATGCCTTCGAGCTTGCCTGCCGTTCCGGCCGCGTTGCGGCGCTCCTGATCGAGCCGCTCGTGCTTGGCGCCGGTGGCATGAAGATGTTCGAGCCCTCGCTGCTTGGTGAACTCAGCAAGATCGCCCGATCCCACGGCGTGCTCCTCGTCGCCGATGAGGTGATGACGGGCTGGGGCAGGACGGGCACCCTGTTTGCATGCGAACAGGCGGGCATTTGTCCAGACATCCTGTGCACGTCGAAAGGTTTGACCGGCGGTTCTTTGCCGCTTGCAGCAACACTTTGCACAAGCGAGATCTTTGATGCGCATCTTTCGACCGACCGGCGCAAGACCTTCTTCCATTCGAGTTCCTATACCGCCAATCCGATCGCCTGCGCGGCTGCCGTCGCGAACCTGGCGATCTGGTCGCAGGAGCCGGTTCAGGCGCGCATCGATCGCCTCGTTACCCTGCAAGGGCAGGGGCTCGCTCGCTTTGTCAATGATCGGCGCTTCAGGAACCTGCGCCAGTCCGGAACCATTGCCGCTCTGGATTTGGCTGTTCCTTCAGACGGATATTTAGCCGACATAGGACCGCAGTTGCGCGCCTTTTTTCGCGAGCGTCAGCTTCTTGTTCGCCCGCTTGGAAACGTCATCTATCTGATGCCGCCCTATTGTGTAACGGACGCCGAGGTCGACCGCCTGTATGATGCGATCGACGAAGCGGCAAGCCTCCTGATCGGAACTCAAGCATGAACGTCCGCTCCGCGCGTATGGCAGGCTTCGGGCACAGTGTGCCTGGCCGTTGCGTCGAAAACGCCGAAATCGAACAATCACTCGGGCTCGAAGCAGGCTGGATCGAGCGCCGCACGGGAATTCGCACGCGCTACTGGGCCGAAGAGGGCGATACCCTGAGCGGCCTTGCTGCAGAAGCAGGAGCCATGGCGCTCGACAATGCCGGGATCTGCCGTTCTGAGATTGGCTTGACGCTGCTGGCAACCTCCACACCGGATCACCTGCTGCCACCAACCGCGCCGCTTGTCGCGCACAGGCTTGGACTTGAGCACTCCGGCGCGATCGACCTTGCCGGCGCCTGCTCCGGATTCTTGTACGCACTGACGCTCGCAGACGCCTTCGTGCGCGCACAAGGCAGGGCCGTTCTTATCATCGCCGCCAATATCCTCAGCCGTCGCATCAATCCCGCGGAACGCGCCAGTTGCGTGCTGTTTGCCGATGCGGCGGGCGCCGTCGTGTTGTCGCCGGCGGGCGATCCGGCCGCCGGTGTCCTCGGCACCGATCTGTGCTCGGAAGGCAGCGGCTATGACCTGATCTCGATTGCCGCCGGCGGCAGCAACAAGCCCTTCGCGCCAGAGCGCGCAGCTGCGGAATATCTGATGACGATGCGGGACGGACGCGAGGTGTTTTCGCGGGCGGTCGAGATGATGAGCGCCGCCTCGCAAAGGGCGCTCGATAGGGCGGCTGTTCAGGCCGGGGCAATTACCAGGTTCGTGCCGCACCAGGCTAATGTACGGATCTTCCAGGCGGTTGCGACCAATCTTGGCATCGAAGCCGAACGGACCGTCTGCTCGCTTGACCGATTTGGGAACTCTTCGGCCGCAACGATCCCGCTCTCCTTGTCGCTGGAAGCCGCTAAACGACCTCTCCGGGATGGTGAAATCCTGCTTCTTTCTGCAGCTGGCGCCGGACTTACCGGCGCAGCGGTCGTCTATCGCGCCTAGGTCTTGCGCAAAGACAGCGCGACGGACCTGAGGACGCTAGCGATTGATGCGCGTCGACAAGATGATCGACGAGAGCGTTTTCTCCACGCCTTCGATATCGCCGATTTTGTCAATGACCATGTCGAGCTCGCTGATCGATGCCGCGGCAATGATTGCGATCATATCAAAGCTGCCGCTCACCGAATGAACGGATCGGACATGGGCGATCGACTGCAGCTCCTGCGTGACGCGCCCGAGCGCCTTGGCCGCCAGGGTGATAAGGACATGCGCCTTTATCTGGCCACTCTCGAAGTCGTCCGATAGGCGGACCCCATAGCCCGCGATCACGCCGTCCCGTTCCAGGCGCTCGATTTTCGCCTGCACCGTGGTGCGCGACAAGCCAAGCCTGCGCGCCAGCATCGCGGTTGGCATTCGGGCGTTCTCGCTGAGAATCGACAGAAGTTGCCGATCCTTGTCATTCATCGTCATATTGAGCATCCGGCACGGCGATATGTCAAAACTATTTAGTCGATTTTATCATTCTCGCGCTGTGAATCAACTGAACCGACGGAAATAAAGAAGGAATAAAGATGTCTCGATCCAGCAGAGGGAACCTATATGAAAAACATCGTTGTCATCGGCGCCGGCAAGATCGGCTCGACGATTGCCCGTCTTCTCATCCATTCCGGCGACTATCACGTCACGTTGGCCGACCGCAGCAGGCAGCAGCTGGATCACATGGAGACCAGTTCCGCGCTCAGCCTGGCGGAAGTCGACATTGCCGACCACGCTTCGCTGGTCAAACTTCTCTGCGGCAAGTTTGCCGTCCTCAGTGCCGCCCCGTTCCATCTGACGATCGCGATCGCCGAGGCTGCGGCCGAGGCCGGCGTCCATTACCTCGACCTGACCGAAGACGTCGAATCCACCCGCCGGGTCAAGGCGATCGCCGCCAGCGCATCAACCGCCTTCATCCCCCAGTGTGGCCTGGCGCCGGGCTTCATCTCGATTGTCGCAAACGATCTCGCCAGCCGCTTCGACACAATCGATAGCGTCCGAATGCGTGTTGGTGCGCTACCACAGTACCCCTCGAACGCCTTGAACTACAATCTGACCTGGAGCACCGACGGGGTTATCAACGAATACATCGAGCCCTGCGAGGCCATCGTCGACGGCCAGCTGATCGAAGTTCCGGCGCTGGAAGAGCGGGAGGAATTTTCCCTTGATGGCGTAACCTACGAGGCCTTCAACACATCCGGCGGTCTCGGCACCCTGTGCGAAACGTTGAAGGGCAAGGTGCGGACCCTGAACTACCGCACGATCCGCTATCCCGGTCATGCCGCCATCATGAAGGCACTGCTCAGCGATCTCGGCCTGCGCCACCGCCGCGAGGTGCTGAAGGATATTCTGGAACACGCTTTACCCTCGACGATGCAGGACGTTGTGATCATCTTCGTGACGGTTTCCGGCTGGAAGAATGGTCGCCTTGTGCAGGAGACCTACGCCAACAAGGTCTACAGTGCTGTCGTTGCGGGCCGCATGATGAGCGCCATCCAGATCACCACCGCATCGAGCATCTGCGCCGTGCTTGACATGCTGGCAAAGGAAGAGCTGCCGACGAAGGGCTTTGTTAAACAGGAAGACATTGGTCTCGACGCGTTCCTGGACAGTCGCTTCGGCCACTACTACGCTCAGAAGGCTTACGGCGAAAAGATTGCCGGCTAACGTCTCGACCGAAGTTACCAACGGAAACGCCCGGACGGTTGACCCGGGCGTTTTTGAGCGGCGCTATCTGCCGTCGAGGCGCCATCGCAGTCAGATCAAAATCCGACGCACGTCGGGTCAAGTCTTCGGCAAAGCCGCTGCAATCAGATTGGCGTGGGCACATTTTTGCATTCCTATTTCACCACCCCGGCCCGCTATTTTTGTTCTGCATGTGCTGCCATCTGACGATCATCAAACGTGCATATCGGCCCGTCGAACCGCAATGAATGCGCGTGGTCTCGACGCACATCGAGGACGTCGTCGACGAGCTCGAAGACATGTGGCGCGGGCAATCGGCGCATGCACTCACTCAATCCGAGGCGCGTTGTTCAGGCAAAATTCGACGGCTGTTTGTTGGCGGTGGCCTCGATCGTCACGAGGAAATTGACAGAAACGGGCCGGGCTGACCCGGCCAGTCTCGGTAGGCTCTCAACCAATGCTGTCCAACCAGCGCGATGTCGGCCAGGACATATGCAACGCGTTGCGAAAATTCGCCGGAACTGGCAAGCCCGCCCTGCGCTACAGAATTTGAATTACGTGAGACACCGGCAAGCGGTCGCGATCCGCTCCAAGGCTTCCCTGAGGTCCGCTTCCGCTGAAGCGTAGGAGATCCTGAAGTACGGCGAAAGGCCGAAGGCCGAACCTGGGACGACGGCAACATTCGCTTCGTCAAGAAGGTAGGCGCAAAACTCGCTGTCCGTCGTGATCTTGCGACCGCCCGGCGTTCTTCGGCCGAGAATCCCGCCACATCCAGAGAAAGTATAAAAGGCACCCTCGGGAGTGCGGCAATCAAGACCATCGATGCGGTTCAGACCCGAAACGACAAGATCGCGCCGGCGCCTGAAGCTCTCCGTCCGCCCGGCCAGAAAATCCTGCGGTCCGTTGAGTGCCGCAACGGCCGCAGCCTGGCTGATCGAGGACGGGCAGGAGGTTGCCTGACTCTGTACCACGGCCATCGCCTTGATGAGCGCCATGGGACCACCCGCATAACCGATACGCCAACCGGTCATGGCATAGGCCTTCGAGACGCCATTGATCGTGAGCGTTCGCTCACGCAGGCGCGGTTCCAGCTGCAACGGCGTAACGAAGCGGAAATCGTCGTAGACGATATGCTCGTACATGTCGTCTACCATCAGCCAGACATGCGGGTGCCTGAGGAGGACGTCCAGCAACGGTCGATAATCGTCGGCGCCATAAGCGGCACCGGAAGGATTGGACGGCGAATTCAGCAACAGCCAGCGCGTCCGCGGCGTGATCGCCGCTTCGAGCTTCTCGGCGGTTAGCCGAAAGCCGCTCTTTGCATCGCAGGCAACGAGAACGGGCTTGCCTTCGCAGATCTGAACAATGTCGGAGTAGGATGTCCAGTAGGGCGTGGGAATGATGACCTCATCGCCCGGGCCGACGCTCGCCATCATCGCGTTGAAAAGGATCTGCTTGGCGCCCGTCGCGACAGTTATTTCGCTGACATCGAACGCGAGGCCATTTTCGCGCTGGAACTTGGTGCGGATCGCTTGTTTAAGAGCCGGCGTACCGTCGAGCGCCGTATACTTGGTGTCGCCGCGCTGCATGGCGTCCCAGGCGGCCTGCTTGATGTGCTCTGGCGTTTCGAAATCGGGTTCGCCTGCACCGAGGATGATGACAGGCTTGCCGTCCCGCTTCATGGCTGCCGCGCGCGCGCCAATCTTAAGGATCTCGGAGACGCCGATGGCCGATAGTCTTGAGGCGGGCCGGAAGCCCGCCTCCTCAATCTTCACGTCGATCGTCATGATTGCACCTACCCGATTTCGAAGGAGACGCCCTGGGCGAGCGGCAGCGCCTTCGAGTAGTTGATCGTGTTGGTGGCGCGGCGCATGTAAGCCTTCCACGCGTCGGAACCGGATTCGCGCCCGCCGCCCGTTTCCTTCTCGCCACCGAATGCGCCGCCGATCTCAGCGCCAGACGTACCGATGTTGACGTTGGCAATGCCACAATCGGATCCGTTGGCCGCCAGGAAGCGTTCGGCTTCCCGCAGGTCCAGCGTAAAGATCGACGACGACAGACCCGCACCGACGGCGTTGTGGTCTTCGATAACCTTGTCGAAGTCGGTGTATTTCATCACGTAGAGGATCGGCGCGAAGGTTTCTTCGAGCACTGGCCCGACCTGCGAGGGCATTTCCACCAACGCCGGCTTGACGTAGTAGGCCCCTCCGTGTGGCATCGCGACGCGATCGCCGCCGTTTACCATGCCGCCGTGGTCCTTCGCCTCGCCAAGCGCCTTCTGCATACCGTCGAAGGCAAGCTTGTCGATCAACGGGCCGACGAGCGCCGTGCTTTCGAGCGGATTGCCGACGGAGACGTTGGCATAGGCCTTCTTCAGCCGCGGCACGAGCTGGTCGTAGACGCTCTCGTGAACGAAGAGGCGGCGAAGCGTCGTGCAGCGCTGGCCGGCGGTACCCATGGCGCCGAAGGCGATGGCGCGCAACGCCATGTCGAGATCAGCCGACGGGCACACGATACCTGCATTGTTGCCGCCGAGCTCCAGGATCGACCGGGCAAAGCGGCGGGCAAGACGCGGGCCAACCTCGCGACCCATCCGCGTCGAACCGGTCGCGGAAACAACCGGCACCTTCGGATGGTCGACAAGGACCTCACCAATGGTGCGATCGCCGATCAACACTTCGCTCAAGCCCACCGGTGCATCGCCGAAACGAGCAATCGCACGCTGCAGAATGGCTTGCGAGGCAAGGGCGGTCAGCGGCGTCTTTTCGGAAGGCTTCCACACGACCGCGTTGCCGCAGACCAGAGCAAGAGCGGCGTTCCAGGCCCAGACCGCGACAGGGAAATTGAAGGCGGAGATGACGCCAACGACGCCGAGCGGGTGCCAGGTTTCCATCATTCGATGGCCGGCCCGTTCGGTTGCAATGGTCAGGCCGTAAAGCTGACGGGAAAGACCGACCGCGAAATCGCAGATGTCGATCATTTCCTGCACTTCACCGAGACCTTCGGACGGAATTTTGCCGGCCTCAATCGACACCAATCGACCAAGTTCGGTCTTGACGGCACGCAGCTCCTCGCCGAGCAGGCGGACAAGTTCGCCGCGCTTGGGTGCGGGGACCAGGCGCCAGGCCTTGAAGGCGTCGGCGGCCTTTTCTATCTTCGCGGTCGCTGCTTCCCGGCTGTCTGTTTTCAGGGCCGCCAGTTGCGCGCCCGTGACCGGGCTATAGGAGGCCATGTCGCCGCCGGTATAGAGCGCCTTGTCGACGCCGATCTTATCGAGAAGCGCAACGGCCTCCTGCTCTACATTGACTGCTCTTGCTGCGATGGTCATGTGAGGACCCTTTATCTTGGTGTTTGATATGTGCCAGTTGCCGTGGAGTAGCTTCACTCGGCTGCTTCAACGGCGCTCAGGCGAGCCCGGCAGTGAGCGATCGATTGCGCCTCGATACCGGCATAGTGATCGAACTCATCGAGAACCGCGGTCCCGAGATCGCGCTCGAAGCGCTGCTGATTGGGGCTGGCGGTGAACTTCTGCGCCGCTTCGTCGCCGAGATTGGACTGGAAGATGCCGGCCGCGCTGACGGGCAGGAAGTCTTCGTAGACGATCGGATCGAAGCCGACGAGGCCGTCTGCCACCAGTTGATCGACGCTGCTTTCGGCCGCCGCAACCGCGCTGTTGCCCTTCTCCGTCAGCCAGTAGCGGAAATAGCCGAGCCCCTGTGCTCGGATTTCGGCCCAGTCGTCGGGGAAGGGTACGAAAGCATTGGCAAGCGCCGTCTCGTAGGCGGCAGCATTCGAGCCGTCGGCTTCGGGACGCACTGCCTTGCGCGAATCCGTCAGGAGCTTGTCATAGAGCGCACGACCCTTAGGCGTCAGTGCGATGCCACGGCTTTCGATCTCTCCGAAACGGGCAGTATGAGTGCCCTTGTGCCAATTGCCGTTCGCATCCTTGAAGGAAACGGCTTCCTCAAGAGCCTTGAATGATGTCTGCCGCAGAAGGATTGCGCAGCGTCGGCTTGGCGGACCTTCGACGACCGCCTTCGGCGCAATGCCGTGTTCCGGCATCAAACGCTGCACCTGATCGATGTCGAGCGTGCGCGGCGTCAGATGATTGATATGTGGCCCCTTGAAGGAGACGACGTCGGCAATCAGCCGGTGCGCATCATGCAGCCGCTTGTACATCGCAAGATCGACATTTGCCTGATCATGCCAGCGGAAGGTTTCAAGCGCTTCCGCAACGAAGCGCTTGGCATCGCCGTCATCGAGACCGCCTTGGCGCTCGGCCTTTTGCGTCAGTTCGATGGCACCGGCGGTAAAGATCTGGCGTTCTTGCAGGATGGCCTCGGCTTGCGCTCGTAGCCCTTCGTCGGCAATCAGGTCAAGGCGCAGCAAGGAGGTGAAGACGCGGAACGGGTTGCGCTTCAGCGCCGCGTCGCCGACCGGCCGGAAAGCGGTGGAGTGGACCGGTACCCCCGCTTCGCTGAGGTCGTAGTAGCCAACAGGATACATCCCCATGACCGCAAAGACGCGTCTCATCATCGCAAGCTCGGCAGCGGTCCCGAGGCGAATGGCACCGTGGCGCTCTTCGGAGACACGCTCCAAGGTGTCGGTTTCTTGAAGTCTGCGCTTGAGGGTCGGATCGGCGGCAAGCGTTTCCGCGTTCACGGTGGCAACAATGTCCATCAGCGTGCCGTAAGCCGGTACTTCGGTTCGATACATAGCCGACATGGCTGCAGAAAATGCGGAGCGGATCGCGCAGGAGGAGGCGTAACTTCTTGTCGACATATCTTTTCTCACGGACATCCATTCGACGAGTTCATTCTGGATTGCGATCATATCGCACGTAGAGTAGATGAATAACGACAAATGAAGCTGGGATAATGCGGTTTCGGAATGACATTGCCTCGAAAGCTGATACCCGACCTGATCACGCTGCAATCATTCGAGTCGGCTGCCCGCCACGGCAACTTCACGCGCGCAGCCCTTGAGCTCAACCTCACGCAAAGCGCCGTCAGCCGACAGATCAAGGAGCTGGAGACCCAGCTCGGCGTCCTTCTCTTCGAACGGGTTCGGCAGCGGGCGATCCTGTCGGACGCGGGCAGGCGGCTGCTGCCTGAAGCACGACGCCTGCTGCACCAGACTGAAGAGATGATGATCCGGGCAGCATCCGGCGCGGATGCAACAGAGACACTTTCGATCGCCACCCTGCCGACGTTTGGCAGTCGTTGGCTAACACCACGGCTACCAGCTTTCCTGGCAGCCTATCCGGGCTCGCTCGTAGACATTACATCGCGCTCAGAGCCATTCGATTTCGAACAAGACAACGTCGACCTTGCCATTCATTACGGTCAACCGATCTGGGCACGGGCAACCTGCACCTTTCTCTGCGACGAAAAGATCGTTCCTGTCGCCAGTCCGAACCTGCTGCAATCGGATCCCGTCGCCAGCCCCCTCGAACTGCTTCAAAGGCCGCTCCTGCATCTGGCGACACGCCCACGTCTGTGGCGCCAGTGGTTTGAACACTGCAACATAGACGCCGCCCCCTCATATCGCGGCAACCGGTTCGACCAGTTCTCGATGATCATCGAGGCGGCGGCGATGGCGATGGGGTTTGCCCTGCTTCCTCTCTACCTGATCGAACAAGAGCTAACCGCCGGAAAGCTCAAGATCGTCTTCGACGAGCCGATGTCGACGGAAAACAGCTATTACGTTGTGACCCCTGACGGTAAGCGTGAACACGCACTTGGCTTGGCCTTTACGGCCTGGCTGCTCTCGCAGGTCAGCACCAGGGACCCCGACTGATCCGTGAGCAAGGACCAAACGCCATCCGACGTCCCGACGGCGCGCATGCTGAGCTGGGCCAGAAACTCGACAATCTACCGGCTCGAGCGGCAAATGCTGACCGAAAGACAACTATCCGACGCCATTGCCAGGAAGGCGAAACAGAAATTCGAGGACATCACTGAACAACAGCTCAAGGCAATTGCTGATCACGCAGTCGCCTTCGCTTATGAACATGGCGGTCTGAACGACACGACTTATGCCGAGGTCAGCACCCGTTCGGGTGTTCGCAATGGCAGATCGAAGCGGCGGATCGCTCAGAAGCTGTCGCAGAAAGGCGTTGATCGTGAGGTCATTGCGACCGCACTTGACGAAGCGGATGATCTATTGGCGGCGATCGTTTTCGCGCGCAAGCGCGCCTTCGGCCCATTTCGCCGCAGCGACGTCGATCGGGAACGGGTGGCAAAGGAAATGGCCGCGTTCGCGCGTAGCGGCTTCAGTTTCGATATCGGAAAGACTGTGCTCGGAATGAGCCGCGAAGAGGCGGAAGGTGTGGTGATCGCGCGATCTCGGTCGTAGCTGGCGCCGAGAAGCTTCCCTACCGTCTGCAGGCTGCTATCGCAGCACTTCCAGTCCTTTGCGTTCGACAATATCCAGAATCTTGATGGCGGTGCTGCTGGGCTTCTTTGTTCCCTGTTCCCATGCGGCAACGGTGATCTTCTTGACGTTGATGAACTGAGCAAACACGGCCTGGCTGACCTTGTTTGCGTTCCGGATTTTCTTGATCTCTTCGGGCGTATAGTCACGAAGAGGAGGGAGGCAAAGAGCGTCGAACTCCCTCATCGTGATATCGTCCACGAAGCCGGCTTCGTGCAGTCGCGCAGCAGACTTATGAACGTTCTTAAGAATCCTGCTCATGGCACAGAATCTCCAGTATCTGTTTCGTTTCAATCATCTCAGCAAGCTTTCTGACGTCGGCAAGCATGTAGACATCACAAAGCCTTCGAAGGGCTTCCTTCTCTTTCTTCGTAATATTCTCAGTCTCGATATTCTCAGTCCCGTTCTTCGCGAAGCCGTGCACGAAAATCAGCCTGTCTCCCTGACGATGCCCAACGATAGTCCGATAGCTTCCACGCTTGCCGCGCCCTGGTGCCGCCACTCGCTTCTTGAGAAGAAAGCCGCCTAATCTGGCATCGACCAATCCAGCTTCGATCTCCTTCGCGGCATCGCACAACATGGCATCCGTCACATTGTACTCCGCGGCCCTGATCGTAGGACAGGAAATAAGCAACAGCGAGCCGAACTCGGTTCGCACGGGCCGATCGGCCTGCAATCCTGTTCTATGATGGCAGGCCCGCGTGAATATCCGGCTCAGGCAGAGCAAGCAGACGACGCAACGGCATCGCCGGTCGGGTCAGATCTGCGAGTGTATATCCATCGAGCACATCGAGAAATGCAGCCGCGGCAGCACCCAGCGCCCGCTTCAGCACGCATGCGGGCTGCACGACACAGACAATCTCGCCACTCTTTTCCATGCAAGGCACGATCGCAAAATCAGGCTCGCAGGACCGAACGATCTCGCCGACCCCAATCTCATCAGCGCTGCGGGCAAGCCGCATCCCGCCCTGGCGACCGCGCACCGTTTCGATCAGGCCTTTCTGTGCGAGTTCATGGGTGATCTTCATCAGATGCGTCTTCGAGATATCGTAGGCTTTGGCAATTTCGGCGATCGTCGACAGGCGCTCGCCTTTGAGCGCGAGATACATCATGAGCCGCAACGCGTAGTCGGAATAGACGGTCAGACGCATTCGCAGATCCCTCACGAAAATCTAAGTACCGACATAGAGCTATTCAAACGATGCATCAATTGGCAAAGCGGCCATGTTGACCGCCTTGCCGCTTCGAATACCTAGGCAGCTTCGAGTTCGTCGGCGGGGCCGAAGAACTCATAGTGGATCCTGTCCTGCGGGACCCCGGCCTTTGCGAGGCCTCTTACAAAGGTCGCCAGGAATGGTCTTGGACCGCAGAGATAGAAATCGGCTTCTGCGATGGGCGTATTTTCGGCGAGCCAGTCAATCGTGATGAAGCCATCGTGGTCGAAGTGAACGCCCTTTTCATCCTGCTCCTGTGGGCTGCCGTAGAAAATTGCCGTTCTGAAAGAGGCGCGATCTTTCGCGATATCGCGCACGTGCGATCCCATCGCATGGACGCGCCCGTTCTCGGCACCGTGAATATAGTGAACCGGGAACTCACGTCCGCTGTTTGCGATCTCCTCCAGCATGCTGACCATCGGCGTCAGACCGACACCTCCGCTGAGCAACACGACGGGTCTATCCTGGCCAGGCTTCAGGTGAAAGTCTCCGGTCGGCGGCGCCACCTCAAGAACTGTCCCCTCTTCGATCTGATCGTGGAGGAACCGCGACACCAGCCCGTGCGTCTCGCGCTTGACCGAGATGCGATAGGTCTCGCCGTCAGGAGCAGAGGAGATGCTGTAATTTCGGTGCTGTGGCTGCAGTCCCGGAATATCGAACCGGAACGTCAGGTACTGCCCAGGCCGATGGCGAACCACTGCCCGACCATCAACCGGTCTAATTACGAACGATGTGATGATGTCGCTTTCTTGTCGCTTCGACCCGACGACAAACTGGCGCCAACCATTCCAGCCGCCCTCGCTTAATTGGAGATCATCGTAGATCTGTTTCTCACGCCCAATCAGGATGTCGGCGAGAAACCAGAAGGCCTCGCCCCAGGCACTGACAATTTCATCCGTCGCTGCATCCCCGAGAACGTCCTTGATCGCACCCAAAAGGGCGGCCGCAACATGAGGATAGTGCTCAGGCCGGATGTTCAGACCGACATGCTTCTGTGCGATCCGCTCGACGGCTCCGGTGAGTGCGGCAAGATTGTCGATGTTTTCGGCGTAAGCGAGGATTGCCTGGGCCAGCGCCTTGGTTTGACGTCCGCCTTCACCCTGGTTCGACTGGTTGAATAACGCGCGAACCTCAGCATTTTCAAACAGCCGCTTGTACATGGCGGTCGTAATGTCGGTGCCGTGCTTTGCGAGTGCAGGCACGGTCGCGCGAACGATTGCCTTCGTGGTCTCGGTCAGTATCTGCGTCATCATGATCTCCAAACGTTTTCCATCGACGCCGCTGACGTAGCCCCCATAAGATACATTTACAATATATGTATAAACCCTGTGCCGTTCGGTCGCACGCCTGGCGCGTGATAGCCAAGATCGTGCCAGGCGTGCGGTTATCTTCATCACCAGGCCCAAAGTTAGAAGGCTATCGATTGAGCTTAGCACCTAGTGCTCGGATGCATGCCGACACCGCTTTCTGCTTGATCAAATGCCCGAACACCCAACTACCAACGCCGTGATACTGATGCTGCGCCGTTCAGCCTCGGATCGACGACATCCGCCGCGCGACCTGTCCCGTCCTTGCTCACCCGAGCGAAGCAAAGCGTATCCGCGGGCGCGGCACCTGCGCTTCCGCTATCCGGCCCGCCTGGTTCCACCGCCTTGCGCACGCACCAATGACATCAACATCGGCCCGACGGAGAATTCTCCTTTTTCTGCGCGACGCGTTAGATCTCTGAGATAGCCGCCAGCCGAGTTTATGTGGCCACCGCGCTCAAGGATGCATGCCATCACCGTTGCCGCGTTCTCCGGTCCCATGACGATCGCTGCCTCCTCGTAAGCCGCTGGGCTGACCCCCAGCATTCCACGAACGACGACCGCCGCAGCCATCAGGTCTCGCCAGTTTGAAATCGAGCCACCTGGCCCGTAGTTCACCATGTCGGGGCAGGCCTGTAGTACGAGACCGAGCGGGAAGGACTTCAGGGCCGAGCCGTCCTCCTTCGTATGGATCCGCGCATCGCCTCTTGTTTGATTGTCATGTTTTTGCTGGTGCCGCCCAGCCGTGTGAGGCTCAATCTGGAATGCCGAGTTTGCCCCCTGCTTTGTTTCTAAAGCTGGTTCAAGATCAGAAGTAGAGTCGGGGTTTGAATTATGTATGTGACGCTCATTTTGAGCGGGATTGCCGCTCGTTTTTCCGGCATTTATCAGCGCTTCCAATCGATTAGTAATGTCGTCGCGTAGCGTCTGCATTGCGTCGAGGGCCACTGCAATCTGCTCAGCGGTTGGCGTGCGCGGCAGGGCCTCGACCAGTTCCCTGAAAGAGCAGAACGCCGTTTCCCAATCACCTGGAAGATCTTCCTCCATGGCGGTCTCAATCAGCTTGGCGACGTCCCGGCGGCAAAGCGTGAATTGCTCACGCAACCTCTGCAGATGAATCCGTTCCGCCGCCACCTCAGCGGCCAAGCGCTCTATTTCCTCGGCGCGTACGATCAGTGGCGCAAGCGAGAAGCCGAACGCCTCTCCGATCGAGCCACCGCTAGCCCTGCGGGCGTAGCGTTTGCCGTTTGGACTATCTTTACGGATGATTAGCCCGGCTTCGACCAACACTGCCAGATGGCGGCGGATCGTCTGCTCGGCCATGCCGTGCGAGCGCAGCGAGAGCTGCTCGTTCGACGGAAAGACGACAAGGCCGGTTTCTTCCGATAGGACATTTTGCGGATGGAAGCTGAGCAGCGCATTGAGGACCGCAAGAGCGCGATCGGTCACGCCGAGCAAAGGCTTGGCCGCACACAATGATCTGTAGATCTTCCACTTGTCGACTGATTGATCAGCCTGAAGCTGGCTTGCCGCCTTCTGGCTGGCGAGCATGCCAAGCGTCATCGAACGCCGCCCGAAGGGCGTCGTCACATTTCCTGGTTCCATGACTTTCACCTTGTCGAAGGCAAAAGAAATCGACCCACCAGATTGGTGCCAACTCTTGACAGTGATTCCCGGAAATGCGATTCTCTAGCTGCTAACCTATGAGAAGGGCTTCCGCGACGGCAACGTTCGGGAGCTTTTTTCTTTTGCGGCGTTATCCTTTGCTGCTGCGTTGTGCCGACTGCACGAATTCGCTGTGAAGCGCCTCCATACGATCATTCAAAAAATCGACGAAACTTGCTGGAACGGCCTTCGTGAAGCTGATCTTCGGGCCGGTCTTGGCATAGCTGACAGTCGCCAGAAGAAAACCATTTGCTCGGAGCTCCGTCACGGCAGACGGCACCGCCGCCGGAGCTGCTTCGGCCTTCAGCGCATCAAGAGCGATAGCAAAGCGATCCTTGCCGGCATCGGCGTTGTCCTGGCCAAGCGATTGCTTGACGCGCACCGCACCGTCCTTTCGCTTGGCAAAGGCTTCGGCAAAATCGATCCATCGGCGGCGGCCGATCTCCGGCGACGAACCGATCGCAAGCAGTATATCTCGCGGGATCGCGGTTGCGATCCGCAGCATCTCCGACACGTGCGACTTTCCTGTCGCAAGCGATGCGCAGATAACGTCCCGTCGATATCCCGCCTGTTCCTGCGACAAGGCGAATGCACACTTCTCGATAAACGACAGATCATTGCGATTTGCGTTCTCTTCGCCCTGGAAGACGATTGCCTCTTCGTCGCTGAGCTCGCGCACAATGGCGCGGAACTTCAGCCCAAGCGTCTTGACTGCCGCCAATCGGCGCCGACCGAACACGATCTGATAGGGCGCCCCATCGCCCTTATGTGGCCTGATCAGGCCGGGGACAATTTGCCCGCGTTCCTTGATGGACGTCGCAATCTCGTCGATTGCCGCATCATCATAGGCGCCGTCGAAGCGATCAGGGATCGAGGACGGCGCAACGTCGTCGGGATCAACTTCGACGATATGGTCGCCGTCCTTGAGAAGCCTGTCGAGAACCGCACCCTTTTCCTGTATCTGCCTGACGCCTGCCGCGACCTTGAGAAGGTGCGGAGACGTAGTCGGCTTGGCGACCGGCGCTGCGGCCGGTTGTTCAAGCTGGCCGAGCACATTGGCAAACATGCCACGAGAATCTTTGCGGCTCATTCGCGCCCCCATGCTGCCCAGAGCAACTTTTCAATCTCGGCATTCGCCGCGTTGATCGATTCCATCGCACGGTCGTAGGTCTTCGGCGCCGAAAAACGCGAGCGCTGCACCTCGTAAAGGCTTTGCTTCCAGGTCAAGGCGTCGGCAACCGCGGTCGATTTCGCGACCATGTTCAGCAACAGGTCTTCGCCGAAGACCTGTCGCATCAACGCAGTCATGTTGGCTTGCGGGTGATCGTTGGCCTCGAACTTTGTCACCAGGAACTTTGCAAAATCCCACTGCGCCGAAGTCCCCATCTCGCTCAATATCTGCATGTATGACGAGGCAAGTTCGAGGAATTTCCCCGTCGAATCGACGTCGAGCATGTGGGCGGGAACCGGGATGACGACGCCAGTGGCGGCAGTCAGCGACGAAAGCGTCAGGAAATTCAGCGAAGGCGCCGAATCCATGAGAATGACGTCGTAGTCGTCGGCAACCTGCTCGAGTGCCTGCGAGACCCGCAGGAGGAAGCTCGTGCCGCCGTTCTTGCGCATCTCGAGAGCGACCGCCGTTTCAAACTCCGTCAGGTCGAGGCCCGCGCAAATTACGTCGAAGCCGGCAATATGCGTGTTGTGGACGAGCGATTTCGTCGGTTTGGGATCAGAAAAGCGGATGGCGGCATAGAGGGTTTCGTCTTCCCGAGGATCGAAATCAGGAAGTGTGCCGTGCAGGCTGGTAAGCGATGCCTGCGGATCGAGATCGACCGCCAATACCCGGTAGCCCTTGAGCGCCAGGTAGTGCCCGAGATGGATGGTCGTGGATGTCTTGCTGGAGCCGCCCTTGAAGTTGGTGACAGCAATAATCTGGCACTCCTCGCCCTCGACGCGGCGCGGGTTCATCCATTTCTTGCGCCCCTTCTCGGCCAGCATCAGGCGAAGCTCGAGGATCTGCTCCAGCGTATACATGCGCCGGCCGTTCGACGTGGTCTCGGGCGAAGGGCCCTTGTCCTTAAGAACGATCTGCCGGATATAGGCTTCCGACACATCCAAGAGCGTTGCGACTTCCGACGAGGAGAATTTGCGCATTTCGCGGCGGGCATCGGGTGGATATTGGGCCATCGAGAGATTTTGTAAAGCGAGCTCCAACTTGGTGGAAAAGCTCTGCATGAACTCGAGGCTGCTTAAGTGCCGATTCACGGGTTTTGTCCTCAGTTCGTTTCAATGGCCTAAGCGCCGATATCGTTAACGAAAGGTTTGTGCGGTTATTGTTTCGCCTTCAAGCGATAATTCGCCCTTTTTGCGTAGTTTCACAACTAACTCGATTCGGGAGATTCGGCAAACCCTTCGCAGATCCCTAAGAGCTGCCCTGCCTGTGAACGGCGCGCAGAAAAAACGCTCCCCAGCGTATTGCTGAGAAGCGTTGGGCAATTTCGGAGTTTAGAAGAGCCGGGCAGGCGGCGCGATCACGCCGCAGACATCTCAATAGGCCATAAGATCGCTCATCGACAGTCGGCCACCGCGAGGCTCATAACGAGTGCAGCTCGCGATGACCTTGCACTTTTACAGCCTCAGGGCTGCACCACGATCACGGTCGTTGGCGCTGCGTCGTCTTCGACCGGTGCACTGGCGTCAGGATCCGACACTGGTTCTTCCGCAGGCAGAGTATCTCTAATCTGATCAATCTTGCCGACGGCTGGGCCGACACCCAGGATGTCCTTGGCACGCGCAAGCGCTTCATCCGTCACAACGCCGTCCTTGGTGAAGCCCGAAAGTGCGTCGCGCAGCGCTTCGTCGCTAAGCGCCGGGTCCGTGGGAATGGCATCAGTCCCGTTTTCGGCCTCGAATTCGGCGTAGGCCATCACATAGGCCGAAACCGCAGCCATTCGCGGATCGCTGGAATTCATGTAGGCGTGATAGTTCCTGTTCAGCGAATTCATTCCGGCAAATTCGGACTTGGAGGATTTCGCGCTGGTCGTCGCCGCTTTGGTCTTTGCGGCTGCTCCAGACTTCTTCTCATGCGTGAAGTACGACTTCAACGTGGGGCGATCGCTGCTGTCGTTATTCTTGCTCTTTCCATGGGTACCAGCAGTGCTCGATTTTCCGTGGCTGGAATTGCCGCCGGCATGGCTCCCGCCGCCACCATTGCCGCCACCATTGCCATTCCCGTTTCCGTTGCCGCCTCCGGAATTGCCGTTACCGTTGCCTCCCTTGGCAAGGGCGATGTCAGACAGGCCCATGACGGCGCCACCCAACGGGGCGACCGCAAGTGTCAATGCAATAACACCGCGTCCTAAAATAGTGGAAATGCTCATATCAACCTCCCGGCTCGATGCCGTCTGCGTTTTCAGTCGTTCGTGGGCCGGAAAGCATGGCTGCGAGCGGGGCGGGCGCGAAGCGAGCTTTCCGGCCTGGCGCGGTCAGCCCGCGTTCCAAATCACAGAGACGTTAGCCTGCGTCCTCTGCCAGTTCCACGGGCATCAGACCATTGCTCCGCAAGCTAGGACCTAGGTCTGATCCGTCACAGACCAAAGGTCCGAAAATCGGTTGCTGTGACGCGATATTGTTTGACCCCTCAGATGAAGACGGTAATTCTGCAATTTCAATGAACTGAAGAGCCGCCCCTGGGGCGGCCGATCCGAGATATCTCGTGCGGCCCCGTCAACTCATAAAACGCTGGAACTCACAATCCCTTGCCAAGCAGTTCCTGCTCACTGGGGGTGTCGTGTCGCTCGTGGCCATGGCATTGGTGGGCGCGTTTGTCAGCAGTCTGATCGAGGACGCCGTAACCCGTAACTCTGCCGCAGCCACAGCTCTCTATGTCGACAGCGTGATTGCACCGCTTTTGCCTGACATGCTGGCGGGCCAGGAACTGGACGATACTGTCTCGCGCGCACTCGACGAGACGCTGGGGCAGGGGGCGCTTGGAAACCGCCTGATGTCGTTCAGGCTTTGGCGTGCCGACGGCACCGTTCTCTACTCGAACAACAAAAGCATGCAAGGAAAGCGTTTCGAGCTCAGTGATGACCTCAAGACGGCTTTCTCTGGCAAGATGGTCGCGCAGTTCGACCGCCTGGAAGATCCGGAGGATCAGATCGAGCGGGCGAGCGACAAGCCTCTGCTTGAAATCTACAATCCCGTCCTACAGCCATGGTCGGGACAGGTCGTCGCCGTCTCCGAATTCTATGAGGTCGCCAACGACTTCCAGCGCAGTCTCAATCAGGCGCGCTTACATAGCTGGATGGCTGTTGCGGCCTTCACGCTCGCCTTCTTCATCGTTCTGTCGGCCATCGTCTTAAGAGGTAGCAGGACGATCGAAGAGCAGCGGAAATCCCTGAAGCGCCGCATCGATGATCTTTCTGCGCTGTTGTCGCAGAACCAGGCGCTGCGGGCGCGCGTCCAACGCGCGTCACGGCGCGCCACGGCGCTCAACGAGAGCCACCTGCGGCGCATCGGCGCCGACCTTCATGACGGGCCGGCGCAGCTGGTCGCGTTTGCCTCGCTGCGTCTCGATAGCGATAAGCTTGTCGATCCGGCGACACCCACGGCCCTGCGCGAGCGCGAAATTGCCGCGATCAAGGCAAGCCTTGACGAGGCCATGCATGAGATCCGGACAATCTGCAACGGCCTGGTATTGCCGCAGATCGAGGCCGCAAGCCTGCCGGAAATATTGGAGCGCAGCGTGCGTTCGCATGAACAGCGAACCGGATCGCGCGTTGATCTATCGATTGGAGAGGCGCCCGAGCATCTGTCGCCGTCCGCCAAGATCTGCATATATCGTTTCGTGCAGGAAGGATTGAACAACGGCTACCGTCACGGCGGTGGTATAGAACAACGCGTGGCGCAGCGCATGGAAGGTGACCGCATCAGCGTCGAGGTCTCTGACGGCGGTTCCGGTTTTGATCCCGACGACGTCGGGCCGACCAGTCTCGGCCTTGCCGGCCTCAGAGAGCGGATCGAAAGCCTTGGTGGCACCTTCCATCTCCAATCGTCCGCACAAGGCACCATCGTCAGCATGTCGCTTAGCAGCGAGGAGATTGCCCAGACATGACAACCGCAATTCGCGTCGCAGTCATTGATGACCACCCCTTGTTCAGGGAGGGGGTAAGCCGGAGCCTTTCGGAGATCGACGGATTTCAAATTGTCGCGGAAGGAAGCACGAAGGACGATGCCATCAAGGTGGCCGAGAACCTGCAGCCGGACGTCCTTCTTATGGATATTTCCATGCCCGGCGGCGGCCTGAACGCGATCGCCCCGATCCTGGAAAACGTACCGTCACAAAAGATTGTCATGCTTACGGTTTCGGAATCCAGCGACGACGTAACGGCTGCATTGAACAGCGGCGCGAAAGGGTACGTGTTGAAAGGGGTCGGTTCCAGGGCACTTGCGGAAATCATCCGTAGCGTGGCCGCCGGCGAAAGCTATGTCGCCCCGACGCTGTCGGCACGGCTGCTTTCCAGTCGCGCTGTGCCCGATGCCAAGCGACCTTCCGCTATCGCCGCGCTGACCCCGCGCGAACAACAAGTCCTGGAGTTCGTCGCATCCGGGCTGAGCAACAAGCATGTCGCAAGAAAGCTCGATCTTCACGAAAAGACCATCAAACATCACATGACGCAGATCATGGCCAAGCTTGGTGTCGCCAACAGAACGGAAGCGGCGATGGCGCTGCGCGATGCCATCGACGGGCGCGACGATCAATGAGTGAAGGATTCCAGACGCGTTGCATCCGCTGAGGTCGCGCGCCGGTTGACAATCGTGCGCCCTCTTGCGTCTCTCATGATATAGCGGCCGTTGCGGATGAGTTCGCTCATGCCGTCCCGGTGGCGAACTTCCACCGCTGAGTTGTCCGTGTCGTCGGCATCAACCGCTGAGCCTGTCCCGGTCGTGGAACCGCGGCTGGAGTTGCCGCCGCTATTGCCGTTACCCCCGCTGTTTCCATTGCCGCCGCCGTTGCCCCCACCATTGCCATTGCCGCCGCTGTTGCCGCCGCTGTTGCCGCCGCTGTTGCCGCCGCCGCTTCCATTGCCACCGCCATTGCCGCCCTTGGCGGCTTCTGCCGTCTGGAGGCTGAGCTTGAGCGAGGCACCTGAGACCACGATCTTGTATGGCATTGCCACAAGCGACAGACTGATCGACACACAGCACAGGGCCGCAACAATCTTTCGATGCGAGAACATCGTCATTCCCCTGGATCCCCACGGTTTCTTCCGGCTCGCGGTCTGCGCGATCCACATCGCCCAATTTCAGCGACCACTGCTATAGGCAGGAAGGAACCTGTGCGGCACCACAAATATCCACCATGCAACATCCTGAATTTGCCCACGGGTCTATCGTACCGTCAATTCGTAATCATCACTTTCAGACCTTTCCTTGATGGCTACAAGACGTTTGTCCGGCCAGCATAGGACCAAGGTCCGAGGACTCTTGCGAGACGGACACGGCTGATTAAGGGGTGGTCAACGTCAGTCACCAGATGTTCACACCGGGACCGAAGTCGAATATTTCACCCGCTTCAAGGCGAAATGCGACGAGGATGCCGCCACCGCATGGTGCGTGAGGATCCCTTGCATAAGCAGCCGCTCATAATCTTGAACATCGGCGACGGCCACTCGCAGCAGGTAGTCCCAATCACCAGACATGGAATAGCATTCGAGCACCTCCTCGTGACTCTCCACGAAGCGCTCGAAATCACGTCTGGCGACCGGATCATGCGCCTTCATCCGAACTTGGCAAAACACGGTCAGGCCGCGGCCAACCGCTTCGGGACTAACAAGCCGGACGGTCGGCCCAAGCATACCGGCCGCCTCAAGCGCCTTGATGCGCCGCCAGCACGAGGCGCTCGATGCCCCGACCCGCTCCGCCAACGCGGCGTGGCTGAGATCGCCCTCGCTTTGTAGCAGTCGGAGAATCTTTCGATCGACATTGTCGATATCCGGCATATTCATCGGAATCTCTCATTTCACGATATGTGCGCTTCTGATGCCACAATGTTATCGGCGAAACTATACCGTCTGCACCGGTTCTGCGCGCCACTTAGTTCAAAGAGTAGCGCGCATTGTCTGTGATGAAATGCCTGAATGGATGCGCTTTGACGAAACGCTCTGAGTGCGCATCGGGTCGGTCGCGCGACTTGACGTAACGAAGGAGGGATGTCAGACCGGCGCGCTGAAGAAAGTGAAATAGCTCCACGCCGCGACGAAAAACGCAAGAACCGCCACTGCAATCGCGAGCTTGCGAAGGCCCGGCCGAGGCGGCCGCGGAGGCTTTCGACGTCGGAATTGAATGACGTTATCGTTCATCTGCAGATTCTCCTCGTGCCGCATCATACGCTGTTTCGGGCGAGCAATAGCAGATGTCAAAGAGAAAAAGGCGCTCGACCCTTTCGGGGAGCGCCTTTTCTTTCCCCGGACAGCGAACGCGACACATCCCAAGGATGGGTCTGCAGGCTATCGATACGGGTGGTGAGCGCTAGATGGCATCGTTGCCGCCAAATATCAAGTCGGCATGCAAACTTTCTTTCGGGCTTTGTCACCGGACCTGGTTTGGCAGCTTCACTTTCACACGCCGGCCGCATGTTTGCCTGGCCGACCAGTCGCCCAGCCCGGTATTTAGGGGCCCTCGAAGCCAAGCAGGCGGGAGCGGGTCAGGAAGCGCTTCTCTCGGCCGTTATCGAGCGAGAACATGCCGCCACGACCCGGCACCACGTCGATGATCAGTTGTGTGTGCTTCCAGGCCTGAAATTGACTTGCGCTGATATAGACCGGGACACCGGCAATCTCGCCGAGCTTGACGTCTTGGTCGCCGACAATGAAATCGTCGGCCGGATAGCACATCGGCGATGAGCCGTCGCAACAGCCGCCGGATTGGTGAAAGAGGATGTACGGATGATCCTTGCGGATCTCCTCGATAAGCGCGATCGCACTGTCAGTGGCAGTCACGCGCGGCTGGTCTTCGATCGTCAGCATCATCATCCCTCCTGAAGCGGCCCGCTCCGTTGTGGGAGCGAGCCGTCGACCCGAGCTGAAACCAGCGCTCTCAGAAGAAGCCAAGGGCCTTTTCACTATAGCTTACGAGCATGTTCTTCGTCTGTTGATAGTGGTCGAGCATCATCTTGTGGGTCTCGCGACCGATGCCCGACTGCTTGTAGCCGCCAAAGGCGGCATGCGCCGGATAGGCGTGGTAGCAATTGGTCCATACGCGACCGGCCTTTATGTCGCGGCCGAAGCGGTAGCAGCGGTTGGCGTCGCGGCTCCAGACGCCGGCGCCAAGACCATAGAGCGTATCGTTGGCGATCTCGAGTGCCTCCTTCTCATCCTTGAAGGTGGTGACAGACACGACCGGCCCGAAGATCTCCTCCTGGAAGATCCGCATCTTGTTGTGCCCCTTGAAAATCGTCGGTTTGACATAGTAGCCGTTGGCGAGTTCACCGCCGAGATCGTTGCGTGAGCCGCCCGCCAGCACCTCAGCGCCTTCCTGCTTGCCGATATCGAGATAGGCCAGGATCTTCTCCAACTGTTCGTTGGAGGCCTGGGCGCCGATCATCGTGGCCGGGTCCAGGGGATTGCCCTGCTTAATGGCTTCGACGCGCTTGACAGCTTTTTCCATGAACCGGTCGTAGATCTCCTCCTGTATGAGCGCGCGGCTGGGGCATGTGCAGACCTCGCCCTGGTTCAGTGCAAACATGGCGAAACCTTCCAGTGCCTTGTCCAGGAAGCCGTCGTCCTGAGCCATCACATCGGCAAAGAAGATGTTCGGGGACTTGCCGCCGAGTTCCAGCGTCACCGGAATGAGGTTCTGGCTGGCATACTGCATGATCAAACGACCGGTCGTCGTCTCGCCGGTAAAGGCGATCTTGGCGATCCGCGGGCTCGACGCCAGGGGCTTGCCGGCTTCCAGGCCGAAACCGTTGACAATATTGAGGACACCAGGCGGCAGGAGATCACCGATGAGTTCAGCCCAGACCAGCAATGAAGCCGGTGTCTGCTCCGCCGGTTTGATCACGACGCAATTGCCGGCCGCAAGTGCGGGGGCAAGCTTCCATGCGGCCATCAGGATCGGGAAATTCCAGGGAATGATCTGGCCGACAACGCCGAGCGGCTCATGGAAGTGATAGGCCACCGTATCGTGGTCAATTTCCCCGATCGAGCCTTCCTGCGCTCGAATGCAGGAGGCGAAGTATCGGAAATGGTCGATTGCCAGAGGGATGTCGGCAGCCATCGTCTCGCGGATCGGCTTGCCGTTGTCCCACGTTTCGGCTTGCGCGAGGAGTTCCAGCTTGTCCTCCATGCGCTGGGCGATCTTCATCAGAATGTTGGATCGGTCGGTGGCCGACGTCCTGCCCCATGTTTCCCTGGCGGCGTGTGCAGCATCAAGCGCGGCATTGATATCCAGTTCGCTCGAGCGGGCGACTTCACAGAGCTTACCTCCGGTAACGGGCGTGATATTGTCGAAGTAGCGTCCCTCGATCGGCTCGCGCCACTCTCCGCCGATGAAGTTGCCATATCTCGTCTTGAACGGCGATTCGACGATTTTCTGATGCAGCATTAGATCCTCCTCCTTGAAAGGTCCAGGTTCGCGGCGAACCGGTCAGAGGAAACTGCGCGAGTTTTGTTTCCGGAGAAAGTTACCCTGGGGGATACCGCAGTGCACACTGTCGCATGCGTGCGACAGGCCGGCACCAAAGCAGTCAATGAAGATTGAGCCGCTTTATCTTCCTGTGCAGCGTTGCCCGGCTCATGCCCAGCGCAACGGCAGCCTTGGACACATTTCCGCTTGAGCGGGACAGGGCACGTACCAGGGCTGCTCGTTCTGCCTCAACAAGATCCTCGTCTGCTGCAACGCTCTGCTCCTGAAGGGCATCGGTGGCCGGAAGCCCCGCCGAAATGCGCCGATCATCAAGCTGCAGGGCCAGTCGTGCGGCGCGGGTCGCGCCAAGGACGAGGTCATGCCGGTCGACGGCAAGCAGTGCTGCAGTCGGATTGCTGGCAGCCGGCACCATGACGAAGCGGGCTCCAACAAAGGCGCTTCTGAAAAGATTGATTTCGATGCGCAGCGCCGCGTCACGGACCATCTGGCTGAGGATACCCAGCGTGACCTCGTTCACCTCGTCGCGGCACGTCGATATGTCGAGCGCGGCGGCCAATTGGCCGCGATGATCCCTGATCGGCGCTGTCGTGCAGCTCAGACTGATGTTGGAACTGAAGAAATGCTGATCCCGCAGGATGGTGACTGAACGCTCGTCGGCAATGGCCGTCCCGATCCCGTTGGTACCGATGCTCGCCTCGGTCCACACCGAGCCGGTCCACAGGCCCAGTTCCTGAAAATGCCTGTCATCGCCTGCCAGACCGCGGCGTTCGAGCGCCACGCCATTGGGATCCGTCAATATGAGGCAACATCCGCTCTTGCCCACCGTCGCAAACAAACGATCAAGTTCGCTCGACGCGTCGGCAATGAGGTTCTCGGCGGCCTCCCGAGCTCTCTTCAGTTCGTGTTCGGAAAGGCGAAGCGGCGCGCGCATCTGTTCTGGAGCAAGCCGGTGCATGGCGATGCACCGTCGCCAAGACGCAACGATGGATGAGTTTGCGACGGCAGAATCCCTCTGGGTGCACGTGTAGACGTGCTCCGCATGCGCAGCGAGTTCACGCATTGGCTCCTCCAACCAATTGTGAGACCAATTTGGCGCAAAGGCGTCGCTTTGGCAATTCTGGGCTTGGGGAGGCGTGACGGAATGGCGAAGATTGCAATGGGTCAACTGTCGCAGTATTGCGACAGTTGACCCATTGTGCACGCGATGCAACGGCCTGAGCATTGTTGGCGCCAAATTCCGCCCTACCAGGCGCCAGCTTCTTGCTGCGGTTGGAAAATTGCGCGATAGATTTGTTAGTTGCCGCGTGATCTATCACCAGCGCAGCAGCAGTATATGGGATATCGCTTGCTTGAAAACACTTCGACGCCATTCGATCTCCGGCATGGCCAAGCAGCGCTCCCGTCATGATGATCGCCCCGGCATCAGTCCGGTCGATATCGCCGAGCACAATTCACGCACGACCCTCAGGCTGCTACGGCGCCGCGGCGCACTGACGCGCCAGGAGCTTTCCAAAGAGCTTGGCCTGACTGAACCGGCCATTACCGGAATTGTCCGCCGGCTTGCGCTGGCCGGGCTCGTTACCGAAAGCAGGCGCTCGACGACCGCACATTACACCGCGGCGGAATTCGGATTGCGTGGCGAAGCTCGCTATTCCCTCGGCGCCCGGATCGGCAAGCATGACGGCGAAATTGTCTTGATGGATCTCGCGGGCCAGATCGTTGGCCGGCAAACCGTCGCAACCTCCGACGATCTCATCGCCGCTTTCGGCGATCTTCGTCGAGAGGCCGGCCGAGGTCAGCTTGTCGGGTGCGGTGTCGCAACATCGCCTGACGCCTTCATCAACCGCCAGCAGATAGAAACCGCACTGGCAGGAAAAGGCGAAGCGCTCTTCTTCCTCGATGATACCGAGGCGGCGATCGAGGCCGAGCGCGCTCTGGGTATCGGAGACCCGGAAGGCGGGATCGTCATGATCCTCACCGACTGCTCGGTTCGTGCCGGTCTGCTGATTGGAGGCAGGGTGTTCCGTGGCATCCATGGGCGCGCCGGACAAATCGGTGAAATGCGCTCGGGTATCGACGGAGCCAGTCTGAACGATGTTGCAACACTGTCATCCCTTGAAGCTGGGTCAGCAGGCAAGGACGACTGGGTTGCGACCGCTGCCCGCCATCTGCACGAGGCGGTACTCGCCATTTCGGGCTTTATAGCGCCGGGTGCGATCCTCATCGGCGGCTCCCTGCCCGGCGACGTCTTCGACGCCGTGGTTGCGCGCATGTCGCAGGAACGCGACGACAAGATCCGCGGCCTGGTCATTGCGCCATGGATCCCACAGATCAGATGCGCGACGTTTCCCTGGGCGGGTGTTGCTCACGGTGCGGCCTTGCGCCCGCTGGACGCGATGGCTCTACCGGACGCGCGACTATAGGCCTCGACGACAACTGCAGCGCGCTACGGGGCGCCGAGCCTGACGTCTCAGCCGGGATGTCCCCCGAGCGGGTTGCGAACCCGCTGGGCAGGTTCGGCGGACGGAAGGCCGAGCCGGTGTGCCAGCGGAATGGCGGCGGCGCCCAGTGCTGCGGCATCCTCGGATCCTGCGGCCCTGTGTAACGATGGCGCCTGTGCCCCAAGGCGGGTGACTTCCTCGTGTACGTAAAGGAGGAGTTCGTCGATCAGTCGAACCGGAAAACGACCACCTATAAGTACCCCTTCGGGGTCGACGATCATTCCTATGTCGACCACCGCTTGTGCGATCTTGACGCTCATCTTGCGCAACCATGCGCTGATGAGGCTGCGGCCGGCCTCATCAAGCTCCAGCAGGTCTGAAGGCGTCGTCGCCTCGACGCCGTTTTGCTGCAGATGGTCCAGCAGGATGAAGAGCGAGAACATCTCACCCAGAGGTTGGGTTGTGCCAGCGTAAGGTCCCTCGTCGAAGGCAACCGGCAGCCAGCCGATTTCCCCGCCGAGGCCGCTGGCCCCCTTGTGTCGGACGCCGTCAATCACCAGGCTGCCGCCGAGACAGGCGTTCGCCAGGATGTAGAAGAAACTGTCGATCTCGGTACCAAGACCATATTCGATCTCGCCAAGCGCCGCGGCATTGGCATCATTGTCGATGAAAACCGGATGGTCGCAGAGTGTCTCCAAGGCGCCGCGTACGTCATAGCCATTCCATCGCCGATATTCCGGGGGAAATCCGATCACCGGCACCTCGCCTAGCCAATCGGGGATGGCGAGACCAACGCCTGCGAGCCGGCTTTCCTGAATGATCTTGCGACGACGAAAGGACGACATTGCGTCACCCATGAGCGCTACGAAGTCGTCAGGCAGCAGAAAGCGGCACTCATGGTGGATGCGTCCACGCACAGTGCCGACCGCGTCGACGGCAACGATCGTCAGATGGTCGCGATCGATGTTCGCGCCGATCGAAAAGACGCCATCCGGATCGATCTCCAATTCAATAGCCGGCTGCCCCCTCAGGCCATGTCGACGGCGCGCCTCCATAATGAGACCTTCGTCGAGCAAGCGATCGACGATCCGGGTCACAGCCTGCTTTGTCAGCCTCGATTGTTCGGCCAGCTCCGTGCGTGAAATCGGTCCGTTCCGATGAATTGCGGACAGGATCATGCCTCGGTTCGCGGCTGCAGCCTGCTCCGTGTTTGAGCCCGACACCAACACGTTCAATCTCCCGCCCGCGCACCCACCAGTGCGATGCAGACTATGCGATTGGATCCAACAGAAAAAGGGACCGTGCCGGTCCCTTTCGACGTTTTCCCTGATTCAAGCCTTTGAAATCCGCCAACTCTTGACTTCAAAAGGCTTCAGCCCTGTCGCCGGCGTATCGGACATCGGCTCCTCCAGGATACTGACCGTTCCATGGTTGCGCCAGTTGGACGGGAGCTTCAGCTCCAATGCCCCGCGCCGGCCCGCCGGTTCGTAGACGCGCACGATCAGCCCGTCACCTTCTTCTGCAGGCTTGATGGCCGAAAGTGCAGCGTCGATCCCGGTGACCCCAAGCGGCTGCCAGTTGCCCGTTGCGCGCCCTGTCACGTGCGCGGCCAACAGCGGCTGGTTCAGGTCTTCGGCCTCTTCCCGCACGCCGCCGTCATACCACGTGCCTTCGTGGGGCATCAGCGCATAGGTGAAAGTCTGCACACCTTCGTCGGCAAGTGGATCGGGATAAATTGGCGAACGCAGGAGAGAAAGACCAAGGACGTTGTCTCGCACGCTGTGCCCGTATTTCGCATCGTTTAGAATGGCGATGCCGAATCCAGGCTCGGACAGGTCTGCAAACCGATGGGCGGGTGCCTCGAACATTGCCGCATCCCAGGATGTGTTCGAATGCGTCGGCCGCTCGACCACGCCATAGGCGCATTCGCAGGTTGCGCGCGCGTTGCGTACCGCCACGCTCGTCTCGGTGCGCAAAAAGGCGCGGCGATCATGCCAATCGAGTTCGGTTTGAATGTCGAGGCGTCGGGAATTGGCGCCGAGCGACAGCACTTGCGTGATACGCGAATGCCGCCACGTTCTGACGATCCTGATCGCCACCCGGTGGGATCCGTTCTCGATCACCTCGAGGCTGTCGAGCGCGGTGATCTCTTCTTTGCGCGCGCCGTAGTCTTCCTCGAGGTCCCAGGCATCCCAGTTGCGCGGCTTGTCTACCGGGCAGACGAAAAGGCGATTGCCACGGCCCTCCAAGGCTTCACGACCGGTGGGCTTGTGAATAATGCTCGCGATCGAACCATCCTTGGCCAAGGTGACTTTCACAACGGTATTTTCCAGATGCTCGCGGCTGACCGAAAGCCCGGGCGCTGGCTGCAGCGCCTGGGGAGCGACGACGGCAACACCGAGCGGGGCGATTAGCGCTTCGCAGGAGACTGTTCTTCCGTCGGGAAGCGTCAGCCGCAGTGGGCGCGCAGACAGGGACGGGTTGACAACGAGCAGGTTGTCGCCGCTTCCAGCCGGCAATTGCCCAGCGATTGCTTCCATAGCCCTGGTCTGTGCCGTTTTGCCTGTGGAAATGACGGCCTCGAGTTCGTTGGCGGCATCGACGTAGACTTCCGCGATGGATGAGCCCGGCAGAATGTCGTGGAATTCATTCTTCAAGACGACGCGCCACTCCGGCTCCATCGACCGCGGCGGTTCGCCACCCATCAGATGCGCCAGTCCAAACAGGGTCTCGGCCGTAATGAGGCTACGCTCGGCCTTGCGATGCAGCCGCTTTACGCTGCTTTGGCTCGTCAGGGTCGCGCGGTGCAGCTCGAGATAGATCTCGCCGCGCCAGGTTGCCAGATCCTTTTCTGAGGCACGCTCATGCGCGCCCTTGAAGAAGTCGTGCACCTTCGTCCAGCGTGCCTTTGGCAAGGTTGGAAATACGCGCAGCTGTTCCTCGCGGACAATCATCTCGGGCGTGACGCCGCCGCCGCCATCCCCATACCCCACTGCAAGCAGGGTCGTATCATGCTTGTCCTTGTCCTTGAAGTTTCGCCAGGTTGGCACGAAGCAATCCGGGCGCACGAAGCCATTATATCCGTGCATGGGATTGTCGAAGGTGTGGGTAAGAACCCGGCTCCCGTCGAGACCCTCCCACCAGAAGAGATCGGAGGGAAACTTGTTGGTCTCCGACCAATTGACCTTGATCGTGAAGAAGCTGTTCATTCCGCCCTGGCGCAACAGTTGGGGAAGGGCGCCGGAAAAGCCGAAGCAATCCGGTAGCCAGCAGACATTGTGGCGAACGCCAAACGTCTTCTCGAAATAGCGCTGTCCGTAGAGAATCTGTCGGCTAAGGCTTTCACCGGTCGGCATGTTCGTATCGGGCTCGACCCACATGCCACCGATTGTCTCCCATTGCCCTTGCCTTGTGCGCTCGATAATCCGTTCGAGAAGCGCTGGATCGTCTTCTGCGATCTGCGCATAGTAGTGCGCCGTCGACTGGTTGAAGCGAAAATCGGACGACTGCTCCATGAGAGAAAGCGCTGTATGAAATGTGCGGCGCATCTTCCGCCGCGTTTCGCCGTAGGGCCAGAGCCAGGCGAGATCGATGTGCGCGTGGCCGGTCAACGCAATCTCACCCTCGGGCGGGAAGCGTTCACGCAGCCTCTTCAGGCGTGCAAGGAGCGTCTCGTAAGCAGAAACCACGCTGGCGCGCTCGGCCTGATTGAGGCCATCTGGCGAGGCCTCCAGCGGTGGCAGCTGCCAGATCTTTTGCTGCATCGGGGAAATGGCGGTGCGCGCCACGTAGGCGGCCGTTGACGACGGCCATTCCAGGGCGCGCATCGTCTCCTCTGCGATATCGAGGAGGTGCGGAACGACCTCGTGCTGTTTAAGAATATCGACTGCCTCGCAGATCTGGCGCAGAAGCAGCCAGAGGTTGTCGACTGCCGTATCCAGCCAGATCAGCGAGGCGCGCTCCAGTTTCGGGCCGCGCACCGGCTCCCCGAACGGCAGGCGTGCAACCGTTTCCGACGCGATCTTGACCTTGCGGGAGGGGAGGGAAAATTCGCGGTGATAGGGATCGAGGCCAAGCCTCTTTTCATTGCCCGCCTCATCGGTGATCGTGATCAGGCTTTCTCCGCCGAGATCGAGTGACAGACGGGCATCCTCCAGCGGCCAGTGACCGGGCAGTTTGGCCGACGCCGCAAAGAAGACGGTGCCGTCGCTGCGCGGCCAGGGCGCACCGATGGCAATCGGCTCACCACCGAATGTCCAGCCGTCAATCTCGACGGTTGCGCGCGAGCGCCAGTATTCGAGCTCCGAGGTCCGGACACGGAGGCGTTCAAGGCGTTGGAGCAGCGTAAGTGTCATCATGATATCCCGCGATTTGAAACAAAGATCAGCCCTTGACGGCACCAGCCGTCATCGCGCCGAGGATGAGTCGTTGAAGGGAAAGGAAGGCGACGATTGCCGGTACGACCGATACCAGGCAGGCCGCGGCCAGGAGTTGAATGGAGGAATCGTTCTGTGTTCCGGCATACTGAAAGATACCGACACCGATCGGCATCAGAGATTCCTTGCTGATAAGCAGGAAGGGGACGAGGAACTGCGACCAGCCCGCAATCACTGTAATGATGAAGGCAGACGCGATACCCGGCGTCGATAGCGGCAGTACGATCCGCCAGAAAACAGCAAAATGGCTGCACCCATCGATCAGCGCCGCCTCATCGAGGCTGCGAGGAATGCCGTCGATAAAGCCCTTCAGGATCCAGGTCACCATCGGTACGGCAAGCGCAATGTAGACCATTGCGGCGCCGAAGTGGCTGTCTGTCAGGCCGATCGCCGCCATGTAGCGATAAAGCGGCACCATGATGACAAGCGGCGAGATCATCTGGAAGGCGAGCAGGACCATCATCCATGGTCCCTTCCCGCGAAACGGAAAGCGCGAAAAGGCGTAGGCCGCCGGCAGTGCCACCGCCAGGCACCCGATGGCGCTCGATGTGGACAGGATCAACGCGTTCCAGAGGTACCCGGCAAACTTGTCTGAGGACAGGATCGTCGCGAAGTTGTCGAGCGTCGGCGCCTTTGGAATGAATCGGCTGACGCCAAGAAATACCTCCTTGCGTGTCCTGAGCGCCAGTGAAAGAAGCCAGAGCAATGGCCAGGCAAAAAACATGAACGTGACAGCCAGAAAAATGTAGCTGAAGATATCGCCGAGCCGATCTTCTTTCGACATCCTCATACTGGCTCTCCTCGCGGAAGGAAGCGCGCATAAGCAAGCGCAAGGCCAAGGCTGATGGCGAGCATCAGGATCGACAAGACGGCACCTGCCGCAAGGTCGTAGTTTCGAAACACCACATTGAACGTGTAAAGCGATAGCACTTCGGTCGCCCGTCCGGGTCCGCCACCGGTCAGCGAAATGATGGCATCGAACGTGTTCAGTGTCTGGATGGTGATCAAGATCATGTTGACGAGGATTGCAGTGCGCAGTTGCGGCAGGGTGATGTAGAACATGCGCTGGCGGGCATTGGCGCCGTCCATTTCGGCAGCCTCGTAAAGCTCGGGATCGATCGCCTTAATGGCAGCATACATGACGACCATCGAAAAGGCCGTCCCGCGCCAGACGTTGGAGATCACGACGGACCACATGACCATGGCGGGATCGGAAAGCCACTGCACCGGGGCAGCCCCCACCATGCGCAGCAGGCTGTTCAAGCCGCCAAAGGGAGCTTCGTTGAACAGCATCTTCCAGATGATGCCACCGGCAATGCCCGGAACGACCCAAGCGACGAGCGCAGTGGTGCGCACGATCGTTGATCCAAACAGGCCACGCTTTTCGCTGCGCACCACGACCTGGGCGATGAAGAAACCGAGCACCTGTTGGGCGATGACGCTGGACGCCGTGAACACGAAGGTGACCCAAAGTATCTGGGCGAGCTCGGGTTTTGACAGCGTATGGATGATCGTTTGCAGCGTGTATTGCTGGTCGGTGCCGACAAGCGAGATATTGGTGAAGGCGAAGCGGAATACGTCGACGAGCGGATAAAGATAGAAGGCGCCCAGCACGAAAATGAGCGGAACGAGCCAGGGCAGGGGAGATGGATTGCGCCGGCGAATGGGACCTATGCCGAGCCTTTGTGGACGCTCGGCTGCAAAGCTTGCATTCATCATCGATCAGTCCGGTCCATTTTCCTCAAAAGGATGACGTCCCTCGGGGGCCGGCGGCGCAAAGGAGGGACTTTGCGCCGCCGATCGATCTCTCAGCTCCGTTTGAAGGCGCTGAGAGACGCGCTGAAGGCCTCGTCCACTGCTGCCTCTGTGGCTTGCGTGCCGGTCAGCACCTTGCCCATCATGATCTGGATCTGGTTGGAGATCTCGGGATAGACCGGAGCGCCGGGCCTTGCCTGGCCGAACTTCAAGGCTGCAGCGAATGTCTTGTTGGCATCGCTCGAAAACACCTCGTATTTATCGTAAAGGTCAGCACGGGTGGGAAGCTGCTCCTGCAGTGCGTTGGCAGGCCCCATATAGACCTCACGCGCGAGATCGGCGCAGACCTTGACCTTGGCGGGATCCTTGCTGAACGCGGCGACCGTCCAGCCACCAGTGCCGGTGGAACGCTGATCGGCTGTCGGTCCTGGAAGTGGCGAGAAGCTCCACTTGGCAAATTCGTCCGGATCAAGTGCTGTCTTCAACTGCGCATATTGCCAGTTGCCGCCGACGAAAAGCGCGGTGGTGCCGGCTGCCGCGGCAGCATTGAAGTCGTCGTAATTGCCGATCGTTGCCACGCGCTTCGGCGCTGCCCCGGATTCGACGAGATCGCGGTAATAGTTGACGGCCTTGACGAATTTCTCGCGATTTTCGCCTTCGCCGAAGATTGGCTTGCCTTCGTCATCGACCAGTTTGCCGCCCTGCGCCCAGAAATTTGCCAGCCAGTCGAAGGTCGTTCCCTCGTAGCGGCTACCATTAAACAGGACGCCTTCCATTCCCTTATCGACAGACGACAATGCCGCCTTCTTCAGGTCATCCCATGTCTTGGGAGCATCCGGAACGATGTCCTTGTTGCGATAAAGGACACGCAGGTCCGTCGACCACCACCACGCGTAGATGTTGCCATCGGTTCCGGTGATGCCGTCGCGGATAAACGGAAACAGCTGAGCGATCTCATCCTTGCTGAAGTAGGGCGAGAAGGACTGCAATACGCCGGCCTTCTTGAACAGTGGCAGCACGAAGGAATCCACCGCTGCACAATCGGGAGCCGAGCCTGATTTTGCCTGCTCGAGCATGCGCGCCTGCTCCTGCCCGATGTCACCCGACATCATCTGCAGCTCGATCTGCCAATCGGGACGCTTGGCGATGAAATCGTTGAAGAGCTTGCTATAGCCTTGCGCATAAGCCGGTTCGTTGCTGCGCGGGCCATCCGTGGTCATCCGGAAAACCATCTTGTTTGGTGCATCGGGCTTGCCGACGATGTCACCGGTGATGGTGTCTTGAGCGATACTGAGCTGCGGCAATGCGAATATCGTGCTCGCAGCAAGCGCAAGCGTAATTGCCTTCTTCCTCACCCTATGTCCTCCCTGATCAGGTCCAGGCCGAGCTCTTTGCCTCCACACATCGAGCCTCCAGGATCCGATGATTAGGTTAAGTCACTTTCTTTTGGTGTCAAGCCAACGTTTGGTGTCCGGGCGCGCAATAGCAGGCTGGCTTAAACGCTTGCGTGCATGTCTTGCCGCGCCAATCCAAAACAGCCTGCAATTTCAAAGCTGATCTTCGCGCATTGCGCGTGTCACGATGAAGTCACAACACGGCTCGTCAGGCCTGTGCTTTAACGTCATGGGGTAGAATGAACAGGAAGGCGCCACGAAGCGTGTCATGCGTGGTTGTGGTGACAGTGACGTGAATGGCAATCATTTATAGACGCATGACCCGGGATGAGGCGCTTCAAAGCGCAGACATTATCGTTGAAGCCTACGCCAAGGCACCTTGGCACGAAGAGTGGTCGCTCCAGAATGCCGCTTCGCGCATCGACGAACTGACAACAACACCCATGTGCCTGGCCGTGGCGGCGTTCGACGCAGAAGCGCCCGTTGGCTTCGCCTTTGGCCTGCCGCATACCTCCGTGATGGGGCGAGGGATACATGTGGCGGAAATCGCGATACGGCCACAGCACCAGCGCTCAGGAATCGGCTCGTGCCTGTTGAGGCGATTGGAGGAGGAGGCTCGCATCATGGGCTATGTGCACGTGTGGCTTGTCTCTCGCAGTGCCGGCGGCGTTGCGGAATACTATAAGAGCAATGATTATCAGCATTCCGAGAAGCTCTGCGTCTATTCCAAGAAATTGAAATAGGCCGGCGCATGACGCCGGCCTATCCCCGCAGTCCCCTCAATAGTGTCAGTTCAGACAGGTCGCCCCTTTAGACGCGAGCACGTCCGCCAAGCCTTCATGCGGACCGTCCCCAATCTCACGCAGAACTTCATTCAGGGCCATCCCGAGGCAGTGCATCGCCCCCACCAGGTCGACGTCTTCGGCGGCGCATTTCGCGTAAGCGATCATGCGCGCCAGCGCGACGAGCTCTTCCAACTCGTCGGAAGATCGCTCACTGCTATCCAGGCCAATCGGTCTGTTTGCCAATGCTGAAGTCATTTCTGTTCTCCCTCGAACAGCGCAAAGAATATTCAGCATACGCGCAAAAGGCCCGTGAAAAACACGTGACACATCTTATTGTTGCATTTTATGCGATGGCCGACAAATTACAGCTTTTCCGGAAGAATAAATGTCTTGTTGAATTGCCATGTAACATCAGCAGGAAGAGGGTCATTGGCCGCTCGAACCGCCTCGATAAGGGCAAGAGCGTCTGCCCGCTTCTGATCGACCTCGCTCGAGCGAAGCAGGCAAAGCAATTGCTGCCTATCTGCTGCCGGGAGATCGACGTTTGAAACGATTGCTCGCCATGTCCGGGCCTTGAAGAACAAATTTGCTGCGGCGTTCTCAAGCGCGCTGCAAAGCTCCCTGTTCAAGACCTGGTGACGCCCAAGCTCATCGAGCGTCGCCCTGACATTGACCAGCGGTATTGTCAGCGCCTTGTATCCAAGCTCCTCAGGGCCGTGCAGCAACGCAACATCGGAGTCGTCGATTGTCACGCCTGACGCATACTCGCTGTAGATGCGACCGATGCCGACCATGCCGAAAACCCGACACTCGACCGCCCGCAGCGCGCCCATGCTTGCGGCGCCGAACACATGGACCTTTCGCGAAAGCGCGTAAAGGATCTCTTTGTGCCACACCGGTGCGACGTATTCGAAGCCGCCATCGACGATGCCGATAGCGTGCGCGCCCGCTTTTACGGCTGCCAGCACGTCGCCTCGAACGGCAGGCGGGCATATGGTGATCTCATCCCCGACGAAGTGGGCTGCATCCGGCAGGCTTGGCCCGACAAAGACGACCTTCATGAGAACAGCGCCTTTGCAATGGCTCGGGCACCAAAACGGCGCGCGCGTGCACCCTCGGGATTTTCGAGGTCTGGAACGAATAGTTTGACAACGTGAAAGGGAAGACGCGGATCGCTGAGCGGCAGCGCGATCACGGAGGTAATCTGTCGCTCACGCAGGGCATCGAGGACCCCATCAATTAGCGATCTGACGCCATGCCGCTCCAAAGGCGACGGCCAGGCGGGCGCGAGCGGCGTGGCGTCAAGGGCGCGCAAGGTTTGCGCAGGCACGAGCCTTAGGAATGCTTCCGGCGACAGGTCGTCGCGTGCGCCGCTGATGTATGTGAGCCTGGATTGGACAGCCTCGGTAATTGCCCGAATGGCCGCTCGCACAGGTGACAGATGCGCGCCGCTGCCTCCTGTCACTTCGACAAAGCGGATGTCTTGATTGCCTCGCTCTGCTGGACCAAGGATCGTTGTAAAGCAGGCGACCGCGATGTCGCTTGTCATATCGAACATGCGCATCACGAGCCCTGCCGCCTCGATTTTGCGAACAAGCTCATTCACAACGGGGTCGTTAAATCCGCGGGGATCGATACAGCGCTCAAGCCGATCCTCTTCACTGCCGATCTGCCAAAGGCAATAGGCGTCGCGTTCGATACGCTCAAGCACCCCATGCAGAACGGCCTCCTCCTCGGTATTGCCGGAGGCGAGACCGTCGGAAGACATCCAGAAGCGGTTGCGTCGGGTCCTGTCCAAAAGCGCCGCCTCGAAGGGGACATAAATCTCCTGATCGGTCAGGAGTTCCTTGCCGCGAGCCCAGTCAACCTGCTCGTCCGGCCGGATATCCTCCTCCAAGTGGCCGATCAGGCAGGAAAGCGTATTGTATGGCAACCCCGTGGCCTGCAGATCCTTTGCAGACGCGCGCAACGTCGGAACAACCGGGCTGTTGGCCACGACACGCTCCAACGCTTCCATGACGGCGGACGCCCTGGCGTCGTCATCGGTCAACCCCTTGCCCTGGGCAATCGCGATCGATCGCCCATTTGGCACGTAAGCACACCACACCGGGATACCGATGGTGTCGAGGCCCGTATGGCGAGCCACCCGGGTGATGCCGAAATCCGCCAGCAACGGCCCGGTTCGGGCAAGGGTTTCTACGGGCGGGATTGTTCGATCGGAATAGATAGCCAGCTCAGTGTTGGTCAGGATGCGGCTCGAAGTGGCCGGAGAACACCGCCTTCGCCGTCGAGACCGCGACAGCGAAGTCCACCTTCTTGACGATGGTGGCACCCGCCTTGCGCAGGTCCGCGATCTTTGCCAATTCACCGGCGGGCGCGAGCTGCTTGACGGTCCCCGCATCGAGGTCGGCAACCCAAAGCTTTGTGTCGCCGGCGATGCCAAATACAACTGCTCTTGACATGACGTTTCCTTTCGTTGGTGTCAAAATCCAGCTTTCAAAAGCCCTTCTCTATAGAGATCCTTGTGCCATTGTTCCTTCATGGGAACGACGGAGAGCCATTTTTCCAGGTCAAAGACCGGGTTCAGCGCTTCAGCACGCTGCCGATAGAACTGTGCCCGCCTGCGGTCGCCGATCATTGCACAACTCGCAGCAGCAATTCGATAAGCCGGTGCCTTGTCCTTCATGGCTTCCACATAGGCCATGGCGTCGCCGTACTGCTCGAGGAAATAGCTTGCGCCTGCGGCACACCAAAGATAGCTGTCCGGTGATATAGGATTGAGCGACATCGCCTTCTGGATCTTTGCCAAGGCTTCCTTGGGACGTGAGGCATGTACCAGTGTGTCGGCGTGACTGTAGATCACGTCGGCAAAATGTGGGCTCAGGTCTTCCGCATGACTGAGCGCAGCCACGCTTTCATCGACGTCTCCGAGGTAGAGTCTGGTCACGCCAAGCTCCCGGTAGCCGCCGGCGAAAACCTCGTCCCGCTCTATTGCCTTCAACGCGTTCTGTTCGGCAAGGCCCAACAATTCCCCGTTGCCCTGGGCGGTCACCAGCCACTCGCTGGTATAGGTACGCGCCAGGCCGGTAAACGCCGGCGAAAAGTCGTGATTATATTTCAACGCCTCCTTGAAGGCGGCTCTTGCCCTGCGAATGTGCGGCAGGGTCAGCTTGCCCATCAGGCTCGCACCCACAAGATAGGAATGATAGGCCTGCGGGTTGGCCTCCAGGCTGAGCCGGGCTTGCTCGCGCCTGGCAAGCTCGTCCACGACAGATGACGAGAGGTTCAGAGCAATGAGCCGCCGCTGGGTCGGCAGCGTTGCCGCAGTCATCGGAAAACGCGTCGCCCAGATGATTTCGTCGGTGGGGAAATAGACAAGCTGGGCGTAGAGGCCTTCACCTGAAAGTCTCGTATCGAGGAGATAGGTAATCGAGTGGCGGGCGATAACGGCCGCTTTGTCGGAATCGCGCCGGATCTGCTCTGCGGTGTGCGGAGCAACGATGGAAACGTTGCGCAGGGCACATAGTTCGATCGTAACGTCCTCGATCAGCGCGGCGGCGAGCGACAGCCCCACGACACCACTTTGTGAGGTCGGAGGAAGCAGGACCAGTCGGGGCAGGGGTGAACCAGGCAGTTGCTGCGGCTCGCGGCTGTCTTCATTCCGCGCCAAAGCAGGTATCACATGGTTCGTGGTCTCGGCATTCAAAGGCAGTACGCCCGGGCCGGCAACGCCCGGCAGCCCGCGCAGCATCGCCCTTACCGGCTCATCAGTCGGATCCTGCTCGAGAAGCTGCAAGGCCGCGCCGGACACGGTTCGGTAGTCATCTGCACCCTGGGCAGATCGCGCAGCCTCCATGAGTATCTGCCGCAATTTGACCCTGTGGGTTCGCTGCTCCCGTGCGATCCAGTTGTCGATCGCCTTGCTTGCCGATCTGACGTTGCCTGCGAAATCGCGCTGAAGCAGATCGCTGCACGCCTTCAGCCCCTTCATCGCCAGCCCCGGCCTATCTAGTATCTGCACATCGACGCTGAGGCGGTGCGCGCGCAGTGCCACCGACGTCGCGGTAATCTGCAGCGGCGCGGCGTCGCTGTCATCGATCTGGCGGATGCGGGAAATCAGCTTCCGCAGATTGAGGCCGGCCTGATCAGGTTCGGCATCCGACCAGAGAAACGCTGCCACCTCCTGGCGCGTGAGTGCATGGCCCTTGCAGGTGAAGAGATAGGCCATGGTCAACAGCGCCTTGGCGGGATACCCCACGGCACTGCCTGCCTCGTCCGTCAGACGCAGTTCGCCAAATGTCTGGAGATGCAGCACGCGCTACCCTCGTGTTTCGTCCGCATGATCCCAACGCTCATACTCGTCGGCGACCGACTGGGTCGAGCCAAGGCTGCGCGCAAGTGCAAGCAGCTTTCGACGAATATTCGGATCTTCGATCGCAATGAAGGCCCGTGTCAGCGCAAGTCCCTCTTTCGAAGCGATGAAATGCGCGACTTCATCGGTGCCGGCGCTCAAGCGCAGACCAGCGGTCTGCGATGTCTCCTCATCGAAAAAGAAGCCGATAGGCACGCCAAGGACCTCCGCAATTCGCTGCAGGCGGCTTGCGCCTATGCGGTTGACGCCTTTTTCGTATTTTTGAAGCTGCTGAAATGTAATGCCCAGCGATTCAGACAGGCTAACCTGGCTCATGCCAAGTAGCTTTCGCCTCAACCTGACACGTTCACCCACATAGGCATCGATAGCGTTTGGAGTTTTGGCCTTCATGGCATCCCCCGTTTCCTCGTGTCAGACTGGCAATGTGATAACTTTCGCACAAAATACAACCAAGAGTAAATTTTTTCAAGAAACGAATCACATTCGCGACTACATTTTCCTATCGCGTTGCGAATTTACCCATATTGTCGAAATGCAGCCAAGACTGAGGCAGCAATTCGCCCCGATGATATTACCGACCTTGGGCGGTATATATTCTGGCTGTTCCATTTATGGTGGTGTCACGTCGATTTCACAAGCCATTCGCAATTTCTGTGACTATGGTCTTGGCACGGTTAAGTTGAAGCCTTAGCGACCTTGGCTCCTGCGGAGACAATGGGCCGCAACGCCTTTTCGCTGAACTGATCGATGGGTGGGGTGTCATTCGACAGCGTCTCGGTTGTCACGAATAGGTGCGCTGCTTAACCAACATCAGCATTCAACGCACATCAAGAACGTGTGCCGTATCGACCGGAGACAAGGGCAATGGAACTACGTCCTATCATGATCAACCACGCCGACAGCCTTTCGGCCTGCCGGGAAAAGATCGAGGAAGCCGTATATCTGATCATCCAGGGGGAAAAACTCGTCGGCTTCTCGTCGACCGAAATCGCCATGGCAATCGCTGATATCGCGGACGACTACATTCTTGCGATATCGAGGAAGCGCGCTGCGACGCACTGATCCGCACCCGACCGGCGGCCAGTTGCGCAAGGGGTGCCCTCAAGCGCGCCCCATGCGGGACAGAGCAACACGCAGAGGTTCATCCGAGACGTAGATCAGGCCGCCGTAGGGGTGAGCCATATCGATGACGATGAAGATCGCGCCTCCGACGGATATCGCGCAGACGATAACGATCGATATGACCGTGCCGTTGTAAGGCGACAGAAGGCCGAACGTCAGAAAAATCACGATCAGCCAGAATGTCAGCACGACCAGGAAGGCCGTCGGCAACCCCTCGTTTCCCGTTTCGAGAACCAGCCAATGGGCCTCCGCGATGTCACCACTAACCTCCAGCGCACGTGTCTTGAGCAGGTGGTGAATATCGTCGTCGGGCGTCAGCGCCCTCAACATCGTCTGGACAGGTTCGACACCGAGGTCATCGGCCGATCTCCTCCCAATGGTGCCGCCGGCAAAACCTCCCCAGCTCTGCTCGATGCGACCTTCGACGAGATTGGCGAGCTTCTTGCGCGCCTCTGCCGTTTCGGCGCCATACTGCGCCAGCACGCGGTCAAGCAGGATGAGCCGAGCAGCCGATGTCTTCAATTCAGTTTCCGCGTCATCGAAGGTCGTTTTTGCGGATGCAACCAAAAAACCGAGCGCGAGCGCTGAGAGGGTGCCGACAACGGCAGTGGCGAGCTTGATTGCTTCCTTGGAATCTGTGGACAGGTGATGGTCAGGCAGACGCCGGCTGATCCGCGTGCCGAGTAAAGCCGCGCATGCCAACAGCAGTGCGACAATGCATCCGGTTTCAAGGGCTGTCATGATCGAGTTCGCCTGTTTCGGCGCAATCGAACTGAAAGGATCGGGTTTCGTCAAGCGCGCTCGTCGCAATTTGTCCCGCCTGCGGGCGATTGGCTGCGCAAACCCGTCTTATCGACTGTCCTGCCGCCGCCATTGGCAGCGGAAAAACCCTTCAAAAGACGTTAAGGTGCAAGGGGTCTTGGGGAAGCAAACCAGGCTCGACAAAATACGGGGATCCCCCAGGCAGGAGGATCCCGCTCCTGCAAGATGCTTATTGCTGTGTCGTGCCACCCGTTGAAGGATTGGTCGGGACGGGCGCCGCCGGCTCACTCGACGGGGCAGCCGGCGCAACCGGCGGCTTCATCGGCTGAGTTTCAGTCGTCGAAGCGGTCGGGTTCGGGTCCGTGTCTGGCCTGCCATACCATTGCGTGATCGCAAACGCCGCAATGAGGATCACTGCGATCGCAGCAATCCATCCGATCCACGTACTCGAGCTGTGGCGAGGGGGCGTCGTGCGCAGGTCTGGTTCTGTGCCGGGGTTGCGGACGGGATCATTGGGGTCGTATGTCATATCGCTTCTCCTCTCTGCTTGAAGAGAAATGAACTGTCCCCGAGTTTGTTCCCGACGCATGGGCAGATGCCCTCGAGAGGTCGACCGCTCGGCATCGCGACCGGGAAAAATCACTGCGCTTTCGATGGTGATCTTTCGGCTTCCGGGACGCCGCCCTTCAGACATTCTTCACGATTTGCTGGCAAAAGTGCACCGGCGCGTTGAGTTGTGCGTACGCGCCTCCCGATCCGACAGGAACAATCGACGATCCGATTTCAACTGTCGCAGCCTGGCTTGGAATGTTTGCCGTGGCAACGCGCCTGGCCCTCGATACCTCACGTGATCGAGGCGTTAAGGGACCCGTCAAAAAGCTGCCCGGTGACAGCGTTGAATGAGCCAGCGATTTCAACTTCAGCCACATGCGGTCCCGTGACAATCGCAAGCCATTTGCGCTTTCCCAAACACATGTTGCGTGTCAAGTTGACGCCCGACCGCAAAGGCGGCAAGAAACGGCGACGTCAGCAAGGGTGACACATGCAGGCGATTGAGGTTCCGGGCCTCCTATCCTTCACCATCGCAATTCTCGTCTTCTTTGCCGGTGCTAGCCTCAACCGTTTAATTCCAATTCTTGCGCGCTGGAGCATTCCAGAAGCGGTCTCTGGCGGCCTTCTGGCAGCGTTAGCGACCTTTTTCGCCTACGAGTTCTTTGACGTCGAAATCAGCTTCACGCTCGCAGCACGCGACATGCTGCTTCTGTATTTCTTCACGGGTGTCGGGCTGAATGCCAGGTTGTCCGATCTTGCGGCGGGAGGAAAGCCGCTCCTCATCCTTCTCGGCCTGACGCTGGTCTTCCTCGTCATCCAGAACCTTGTTGCCATTGGAACCAGCAAGATCCTTGGTCTTGCGCCAGGCACTGCCATATTGCTCGGCTCGACCTCCCTGATCGGAGGACACGGTACGACCATTGCCTGGGCCCCGATCATCACCAACCGTTTTGGCCTGACGAACGCGCTTGAGGTCGGCATTGCCAGCGCCACTCTCGGTCTCGTTATCGCCAGCCTGATCGGGGGGCCGATTGCGCAGTATCTGATCAAACGTCATCGACTGAGCGGTCGCAGCAGCGAGGAGCTGACGATCGGTGTTTCGCGTGCAGCGACCAGCAGCCATCACGATGACGTCAGTTACGTCAGCCTGTTGCGAACCCTGCTGGTCACCAACATTGCCATCCTCGTTGGATATGCCCTGCATGAGATCATCGTCGAGGCCGGCATCAAGCTTCCGCTGTTTGTCGTCTGCCTGCTGGTCGCAATTGTGGTGACCAATACTGTCCCGTTCGTCGTGCCGAAATTGCCTTGGCCGACGCGCACGCGCGCGCTCTCGCTCATATCGGATCTCTCGTTGAACGTGTTTCTGGCAATGTCGTTGATGAGCATGCAGTTGTGGGGCCTGAGTGGGCTTGGTCCGGTGCTCGCCGTGGTACTGGCGATCCAGACGCTCGTCGCCGTAGCCTACATCCTGTTCTTGGTCTTTCCGGCGATGGGGCGCACTTATGAAGCCGCCGTGATCTGCGCGGGTTTTTGCGGCGTCTCGCTCGGTGCTACTCCCACCGCAATAGCCAACATGACCGCCGTCACCAAAATTCATGGTGCGGCAACGATCGCATTCATCATCCTGCCGCTGGTTTCGGCATTCTTTATCGATCTGGCGAACGCAGCTGTTCTTGGTTTTCTTGTTCGGTGAGTTGTTGCTCGCAAAATTCGTAATGGCCCTCGTTACCCCTGCAGCCTTCGCAGCAGCACGCCAAGTCGCTCCTGCGATGGGCAATCCTGAAGATCCGGCCGAACCGGGATGCCACCGCCTCCACGGTTCCTCGCCTCGCTCGGGCTATAGCCGAACGCTCGCTTGAACGCTCGGCCGAATTCGGCGCCGTCGCTGAACCCGCGTTCTTCGGCAATCTGGAAGATAAGACGTCGATCGTTGGGGTCGGTCAAAGCGGCGTAGGCACTGAGCAGTCGACGGTGCTGAATATAGTGCATCACTCCACCAAAGGGCTCGAACAGGTTGTAGAGCCGCGTGCGCGAGATGCCGAGTTCCCGTCGCACCAGCTCACTCCCGAGTTTGGGGTCAAGCAAGTGGCTGTGTACCAGTTGGCGGGCCTTTTCGAGGAGGACATTGGCAATCGGCCCTTCGGCGGCTTCGATATGATCCGCGGTTGGCTGCACGCAGGCAAGGATCATCGCGCGTGTGGCTGCCGCGAGCCCCGGAAGGTCGGCCTGAGCGAGCATCGGCAGGCGATTAGCGACATCAATGAGATAATCCGAAAACAGCCGTCCCATACCGGTCGCAAGCGTCGAAAATTCCGCCTGGCCGAGTGTGGCCGACGTCTCAAGCGAAAGATCGCGCGGCACAAACAGGATGAGCATCTCGCTCTTGTCGACGACGCCATCGAAGGAGCGACCGAGTGAGTGGACCTGGACCTCACCCGGACCGGCAATAAACGCAGTTCTTGCCGCATCAGTGCGGGTCTGTCCGGACAACAGGACCGTCATGGTCCAGTGATCGACGGGATCTCGTCGAACATGCCCCGGCAGGCTCGAGAATGCGAGGCGGTCCGTGCTGACTTCGGCAAGGACAAGACTGCCAAGATCCCAGAGCTTTTGCCGGCCTTTGAAATTTGCGGTCATTGGGTCGATATCGGAAAGTTCGAGCATAGGCGCAAAACTATCGTGCCATATCGCAAACTGCTCCGCTCGCGGCAGGCCAGCGGTCGAAAATTCAAATGAGGGTAAGGACGATGCCCTCCCGTCCGATAAGACTGCCTCGACGGCATTACGATCCAGGCGCGCCAGGCTCTCGTTGTCGGGCTCGCGGTCTGGTAACCTCGCATGGTTCGCGACGCCTTCCATCATCACGTCACCTCTTGTCGGCCGCAGGCGAGGCAGTGTCGTTACGTGCGGCTCGCCCATGAGACACAGTACGCCCGTGATTGCCGCCTATCATGCCCGACATAGTGAGGGAGCCTTCCCAGGAGGCATTGCCGGGTGGCGTTGTTAATCTGTGCCGAGTAGGATCGCTCGAAACGGAGACGATCCCCTGCAGCGTGACGCTGTGCGTCAGGCATGGCGCGACGGAAGGGCTGGATGAGCCGCCAGATAAGAATTTGCAGTTCATTCGTACTTTCCTCTTTGGCCCAGGAGCGAAGCGGGGTGACGTCTGAATGATGCAAGCGAGCTGATTTCTTAGTTTCAAGGGACGGCCGTTCACACGGCGGACGCGGAAAACCCCAGCACTCGTCCCGATATATTTCGACAAGCTGCCTCAGGCAGGCCGCACTCCTCCCGGCGGCAATTTAGCCCTTTCGACCTCTTTCCTCAACCGTCAGATGCATGATCAGTAAACGAGGTCGCTATCCAGTTGGTTTTTGTGCCTCATGTGCCGTCCTTCGCTCTTGAGCCTTTATGGCCCATGGTCGGCGTCAGCTCCCTTGAACTGCCCGAGAGCAGCGTCGCAATCCACATTCCAGACGGCGTACCGGCGCAATACACGATGAATGCGATAAGGATCGGCACGCCGATGAAGGCACCCGAAATGCCCCACATGAAACTCCAGAAAAACACCGAAAAAATTACGGCAAACGGAGATATTGCCAGCGACGCCCCGGTCAACCGCGGCTCCAGGTAGCTACCGATGATGAACTGGATGAAGTTGAGGCTGGTGAAAATGACGACCGCCGTCTGCCATGCTTCGAATTGGGCGATTGCAAACAGGGTCGGAAGCGCTGTCGCAACAAAGGGCCCGAGAAAGGGGATGTAATTGAGCGCGAAGGCGATCGCTCCCCAAGCCGGCGCAAGTTCGAGCCCGGCGCCCAGCGCAAAGAGCCAGACCACCAACCCGGTGAGGATACTCGCAAAGGTGCGAACGATCATGAAGCGGCGCAATTTTGCACCAAGCATTCGATTGGCCACCAGGATGCGCGTTCCGTAAGGTTGTGCTGCGGGAACGACGAGACGTTTATTGAAGTCTTCCACTTCGAGCAGGCCCAGCATGATGAAGATGAAGACCAGAACCGCAAAACCGGCAAAGCTGTTTAGCCGTCCAGCCATCCCCTGGACAAAACCCACCAGCCAGGCAACATCAAAACGGTCGGCCAGGGGCCCCGCGACGGCCAGGCCGTGCTCTTCCAGCCAGCTTGTCCAGTTAACGTAGATGGCCTGGAAACGGTCGGCGTTGACGAAGAGCCATTGCGCCAGCCTGCCAAACCCCCAGGCAACCGATGACCCGATGGCGACGATAGCGATCATAGTGACGCTCAAGGTGATGAGAAGTGCAAGAAGTTTTGGAAGAAAGCGCTGCAACGCGGCCTGACAAGGCCAGACGAGCGCGATGACGAACAAGGAAAAGATGAGCGGCGCGAAGATCGATTGCGCGACATAAAGCAAAGCAAGCACCAGGATACCGGTTGCCGTTGAACCGATGATGCGACTGCCGCCCGCTTCCTGCATGTTTGCCCCTGGAATGTTGGTCTATCTTCCAACCTCCGTCAGGAAGACGGGGAGTGGCCTTGCGTGCGAGACTTCCCCGGGCCAGGCCCTTCCTCCTGGCGCGCACCTGCCTTCTGGCCAAATGCGCGCGCCGCCGACATGCCCGCTCGTTGTAGACTAGCTGGCAGTGGCCGCCTTTTGCAACGCGTCGCGCAACACCTGTTCTTTCGTTTCATCAAGAGAGGTCTTGAGTACGACGCCACCATGGGCCGATATCTCCTTCAGGACCTTGTCCGCAGTCATTTCCTGGATCAGCACGAACAAAGCGGCTTTGCCCGGATCAAGATTGGCGGCGAGCTCCTTCATGAAAGGGTCGTTGATGCCGACGTCGGTCAGAGCGCCGCCGATGGCGCCGGATGCCGTGCCAACCGCCACACCCAGAAGCGGATTGAGAAACAGAACACCGATCAGCAAACCCCAGAAGCTGCCCGAGGCAGCACCGGCAACCGTGGTGTTGACCAATTGATTGAGTTTGATCTTGCCACCCTCGTTCTTCGTCGCAATTACGGCATCTCCGACCTTGATCAGGTATTCCTTCTGCATTTCGAACAAGCGCTGACGCACCTCTTCGGCTTTGGTTTCGCTCGGATAAACAATTGCAATCAAAGTAGACATGACCAGTCCTCCTTTACTGGATGGGCTTGCACCAAAATCGGAAACGCCTGCCATTCCACCAATTCTCAGCCGACTTCCTGCCATGCGTGGGCAGCAGAAATTGACAAGTTGCAATAGGACCAACGCTTTCCCGGCGACCGGAAGCGGCATGTCGCCTGTTGGATGCAGCCGGGATCAGCGCTGAGACGAAGCGCAACCCATCGCCAAAATGACGGGGCAGCGAAAAAGCGTTCCCGTTATTCATCAATCCATCTGTCCCGGGGATCAGCGCGACCGGTGGAGGTCCCGTGGAAGAACTCAAATGACGTTGCTCCCTAAATGCCCTGCCAAGCTTGTGCAGTTTGCCAGTACCCGAGGGTGCAGTGGCCGTCGCAAACTATAGAGCGTTTCAAGAAGCGAAGTGATCAGCATAGAATCCCGCAACTATGCCTGCAGTCCAGATTTGGCAGTCTCCGGCGGAAAGAAACCCGAGGAGTGCCAGAATGAAACGCCGTCAACTTGTCACCCGGACGACACGCAACCCTGATTTGAGCAAGGACGCCCGAAATTCATCTACCGCGTCCGCTGCTCATCGCTTAGAACGTTGAGATGGATCGCCTCATGCGTGCAGCCGGAGAAGTGATCTGAACCGATTGTCTTTGTGTACGCCAGATTGAACAGCTGCCAGAGAATTAGCCTGGGCCATGTCGTCAATGCGATTGTCCGTCATCGTGATCATGTTATTGGCGCTGGTCGGCTGCGGTGGGCCACGCGCGGTTCTTGGCCTGCCCGTTACATCGTCATCGGGATCGGAACCACGGGCGATCGTTCCGATCTATGTCGCGACCACGCGCGCGAGATCCGACAATCTGTCCCTGCCTTACTCGGCCGAGCGGTCGCAGACGCTGAATTTCGCGAAGCTCGATATCGGAATTCCAAGGAACCACGTTCCTGGTCGCATCGAGACAAGCGGGCGGATTCCCGATCCCAGCCGGCATTTTTCGGCGCGAACCTACCAACCGATCGCTGACCGACAAGAATTCATCAGGCAGTTGAACGCCGCCTTGGCGCAGCGCGCGCCTGAAGATCGCGAGATCTTCATCTTCGTACACGGTTACAACAACAATTTCGCCGACAGCGTCTTCCGCAATGCTCAGATCACCTACGACTACAACATCAAGTCGGTCTCGCTCAATTACGCCTGGCCATCTGGAGCCTCGATCCCTCTTTATGTCTTCGACCGCGACAGTGCCCTGATCGGTCGACGAGGTCTTGCCGAGACAATCGAGATCGCGGCGCAGACCAACGCAAAGAGAATAATCCTGGTTGGCCATTCGATGGGCGCCTATGTCGTCACCGAAGCCTTGCGCGATCTGGCATTGAGGGGCCGCACCACCACCCTGAAGCGCTTGGGTGGCGTCGTTCTTGCTGCGCCTGATATCGACGTCGACGTCTTCGTCAGTCAGCTTGACGATATCGGGGATATCCCGCGGCCGTTCACAATCATTGTTTCGCAGCGCGACCGCGCCCTCGGTTTTTTCCCGGCGCCTGGCAGGCGGCCACCCACGTGTCGGCAGCGGCTCCGAAGTCGCCGACCTTCAGAAGAGAGAGATCGCGGTCATCGATGTCTCCAACATCGATGGCGGTCGCCACAACGTCTTTGCGAGTTCACCAACACTGATGGAAATCGTCAACAACGACGCCCTGATGCGCAGCGTGGTGAGAGAGGACCAGGCACCTGTCGGCCAGACAATGCTCGCCGACGGCGCATCGGTCATAGAGGGTGCCGCATCCCTTGTGATCTTTCTCCCGAGCCGCATTCTGAGTGGGCTCGCGCAGGCTTCCGCAGGGCAGTAGTGGAGATGCCGGAGCGCAAACGGCCAGACTGGATTTCGTCTTATCGATACAACATATGAGCTGACCGAAGCCGTATTGGGGCTACGATATAGAGCGCAAGCATCAACCACAGATTGGAGGAGGCGGAAGCGGGCAGGTTTGCCCGTTGCCTCTTTGGACACGCCACACCATGGCCCGCTGGCGCGAATTCTTCCGACAGCGGTCCGAAGTTTGCCACCCGTCAGCGCGGGCAGGCAGCGATGTAGCGCCGACCGTAGCGATCCCGGAATTCGCATTGTCCCGGACGACCGGCGACGTTGCCGATGACCGCACCGGAGGCCCCTCCGATCGCAGCACCAACCGCGGCGCCGCGCACGTTATTGGTTACCGCGCCACCGACCACCGCACCCGTTGCGGCCCCAATACCGGCACCCTGTTGCGTCGGCGTGCAACTTGCAAGCGCCAGACCTGCCAACGCACACATCAGCAATCTCTTCATCACTCGCCCCCATGTAAGGTTCATCTGGCACCGAAGATCGCGGCATCAGCCGCGTCTTTCGGACTATAGTGTTGCAGAAGAGTGCCTGTGATCGGCACGGAATCCCAAAACCAAGCTCTGAGTTCAAATCTCTTGGACCGGTCACCGCGGTCCACTGGTCTGCAGGCAGCATGCACCTGCCAGACAGGCGGCGCGCCGTGCGGCTTTTTCTCGGCGCGGGCGATCGCCCACGCTCGAGCAAAAGCCGCACGGGATCAACGATGAGGCCTACTTACGGTCTGTCACGGCCGGGCTGAAGACCAGCAGGCTGAGGATCTCAAACAGCACCTGAGCGCCAGCCTGTGCGGTGTTGGTGGTGCTGTCATATTGCGGAGCCACCTCCACGACATCGCCACCGACGAGATTGAGACCTTTAAAGCCGCGAAGCAGTTCCAGCGCCTCACGGCTGGTCAGGCCGCCGATCTCGGGCGTTCCGGTACCGGGCGCAAAGGCCGGGTCGAGACTGTCGACATCGAAAGACAGGTAGGTTGGGCCGTCGCCGACGATCTGGCGTGCCTTCTCGATGATCGCAGGGATACCCATGGCGTTGATCTCCTCGGCGTGGATGACAGTCATCCCGGATTCGTAGGAGAATTCCCAGAGATATTCGGAAGGGCCCCTGATGCCGATCTGGATCGTGCGGGTCGGATCGAGAACACCGTCGAGTACGGCATTGCGCATCGGGCCGCCGTGGTGGAATTTCGTCTGATCAAAGGGACCGCCGGTATCGCAATGGGCATCGATATGGATGAGCCCGATCGGCTCCTTGGCACCCACAGCCTTCAGAATCGGATGGGTTATGGAGTGGTCGCCGCCGACAGAAAGCGGAATGACGCCTGCCTCGACAATCTTGCGGATCGCCGCCTCGATATTGTCGTGGCATTGCTCCAGGCGGTAGCGGCTCCCAAACTGGATATCACCGATATCGGCTACCCTCAGGTCGTAGGCAGGAGCGCAGTCCAGCACGTGGTTGTAGGGGCCGATCCGTTCGATGCTGCGCACGGCCCTCGGTCCGAAGCGCGAGCCCGGCCGATTGCTGACACCGAGATCCATCGGGATGCCGATTGCCGCAACCTGCAGATCTGCGAAATCAGGAGCGGTGAAATTGACCTCCCTGTAAGGCAGGCCCGCGAAGGTCGAAATACCGCTGTAGGGTGCCGCGCGCGTCCCGCCCTTGAAGATTTTTTCGGCCACGCGGCGGAAGCGCGGGTCGAAGAACTCCGCGCTGTCGCCAAACTTCCTCCTAAGATCTTCCAGGTGCTTCTTCAACTCGACCATCGTTTCGTCCTTCATTCGAAATTGCTCGACAGTATCACTGACAGGTCCAGCCCTGTCGCGAAGGGCCGCACCCGATCGCTGTTTTCACGACCGTGGCGAGAGATGCTCGTGGATGGCCAGCCAATCGCCGGTTGACTGTTTCTCGAAAACGATTGTTTCGCGTTCCACGCTCGTAAAAGGTCCGCCGTTGATACTCAGGTCAGTCTCGACGGAGTGAGTGAATATGGCAATGGAGCCGGCGATCTGAACGTCTCGGTCGCTCGAGCGACAGGCGTGAACACGAAAGCCATCGCGCGTCTCCCAAAGGGCCCACTCGGCTTCATATTCGGCACGCGTGGCCAGCCGTCGGTCGAGATTGTGAAATATGAAGGTGGCCTCGGGCGCGAAAGCAGAGAAATAGCCATCGCGATCGTGCCTGGCGAAAGCATCGACTAGTCTGTCTGCCGCCGCAAGCACGGCATGTTGCTGGTGTTCCATCCCTTGTGGTTCCTATTGAATTTTTGGGCTGCTGATCAGGACGGCAAGCGGCCTGTTCTGCCGCGCCACGCCTTCCTTAAGTGCCTCAAGCGTCATCGCTTCATCTTTAACGAACTCGATGAACATCATGTTGAGGTTGTTAAAGAGCATCTGGCCCACCGCGATCGCGTCGATCCCCGGCATAACGGCACCGCGAAGCTGCAGTTTCTGCACCAGCATCGAAACCTGATCACACAGGCGTCGATCGAGCTGCGTGTATCGCCTGGAGAACGGGCTTTCTGGCTGCTGTATGGATGTCGCCATGGCAGTTCGCCACATCTCCTTGCTAAGGTAGACGAGCGAATGATCGAAGTACTGGTCGATCAGCACCTTTAATGCGTCGAGCGTCGTGGCCGGCGGGTTTTCAACGATGGCCTTGCCCGATTCCAGGACCTCTTCGACTTCCATGGAAACCGTGGCGACGAGAATGTCTCCCTTGTTTTCATAGTAGTTGTAAAAGGTGCCGACCGACACCTCGGCGCGCTCGGCTATGTCCTCGATGCGCGCGCTGTCATAGCCAACCTCGCGAAACAGGCTCGCAGCCGCTTCCAAAATGCGGCGATTGCGATCGGCTTTCTGCTTGGCGCGCAGTCCCGTCATGTCCAGCTCTCTCAAATAATGAATGCCCTCAAAAATCATATTGACTTAAAAAATGAACTCATTCAATCTTTTTCGTGAAGGCGCCGGAACGAGCGTCACCGACCAGAGGGCAACATCATGACCGATTTTATTGCAGGCATATCTGCGCCTAGATTTCTGACCTTTGCCGCGACATTGGCGCTTGCTGCAGCCGCTGCCGCGCTGACATCTGAACCCGTCCTGGCACAGGACGAGTTGAACGCGCTTGTCTGGTGCGACCACACCGATCCGGCATTGATCGAGCCTTTCGAGAAGGCGAACAACGTCAAGGTCAATCTGAAGGAGTATGAGGGCACAGGCGCTGGCCTCTCCATCATCGATCAGTCACGCCCGGGAGACTGGGATGTGCTTGTCATCGACGGCGTTGACGTCCAGCGCGCCGTCGACAAGGACATCCTTGCGGAGATTCCAGCTGATGCACTCCCGAACGCGGATATCTTCCCGGACGTGCGCATGGAGGCCAACAACAGCCGTGACGGCAGGATCTACGCCGTCACCGAGAAGTTCGGCTACAACACTGTTTCCTACGACAAGACGAAAGTTGACCCGGCCGACATGAAGGACATGTCGAAGCTCTGGTCGGAGAAATACAAGGGCCGCATCGCTGTCTACGACTACTATCTGCCGATGATCGGTCTAACCGGCATCGATCTCGGAAAGGCGACGGCGAGCCTGACGGATGCCGATATGCCGGCAATCAAGGATAAGCTGCTTGCACTCAAGGCCAACGCAAAGCAGGTCAGTGACGTCGTCTCCTCGCAGACAGCACTTGCGACAGGCGAGGTCGACATCGTTTTCGGCGGCGGGGAGTGGTTGACGGCCGGATTGGTGAAAGACAAGCCTAACCTCGACTGGACCATCCCCGAGCAGGGTGCAGTGCGCTGGGCGCAGTCCATCGGCGTCATGAAGGATTCCACGAAGAAGGACCTTGCTCTCAAGTTCGTCCAGTATATCGTCAGCCCCGAAGGGCAGGCGCGGCTTGCGACGTCGTCCTGTTACTGGGCAATGCCCGCGAACGCCAAGGCCGGCGAGCATCTGACTGACGAACAGAAGGCCGCTTTGCGCTGGAACGAGCAGGCCGACTATCTCAAGCGCACGCAGCTTTATCCGATCCCAACTGCGGAGCTTGACGCCAAGATGCAGGACGCCTGGACCGAGATGCTGCAAAACTAGCGGTTCGTCTCTTCCGTCATCAGACCATCACAATACCCTCTCCTCCGTTCTTGGGAGAGGGCAGTCGGAGACTTGTCCGTGGCTCATGTTTCTCTTGAAGTCGCCGAACGCCGCAAGGCCTGGAGTTTTGTGGCTCCGGCGCTTGTGTGGACCATCGTCTTCTTTGTCGCCCCGTTTCTCTTCATGGCGGCCATGAGCCTTTGGGAGCAGCAGGGCGGAGGGATTGTCCGCGTCTGGAAACTCAACAACTACATCGCCTTCTTCGAGAAGGACGCGCTGTTTCGCGGACTGACGAATTCGTTGGAGATCACCGCGATCGTCACGGTTTTCTCGATCCTGCTTGCCTATCCTCTGGCCTGGATCATCGCTGAGCGGGTACCGCAGAAATATCAGCGAACAGCCCTCATCTTGGCGATCTTACCGTTCTGGACCTCCTACGTCGTTCGATCCTATTCCTGGCTGCTGGTGCTCTCGCGCAATGGCGTGATCAATCAGGCGCTTCTTAATCTCGGTGTCATCAGCGAGCCGCTGGAACTCGCCAGCAACCGCACGGCAACGGTGATCGGCTTTGTCCATTTCTTCGTCATGCTTCTTACCCTGACGATTTATGCCAATCTCGTGCAGCTCTCGCCAAATTATCGCCGCGCGGCGGCTGACCTCGGTGCGAATGCGTTTCAGACATTCTGGCACGTCATCCTGCCACTCACCATGCCGGGCATCATGACCGGCGCGTTCCTGACCTTCGTTCTTTGCATCGGTGACTACGTCACGCCGCAGATTCTTGGGGGCAACAATGAGCTTGTCCTGCCGCAGATCATCATGTTGCAGCTTGGTCGCCGCGCCGACTTCCCGATGGCCGCGGCGCTCTCGATCATCCTGATGCTGGTCGTCACTGCCGCATATATTGCCTGCGCCCGCTGGCTGAAGATCGAGAGGACGTAATGGCGCGCAACAGGCTCACCAACTTCGTTTCCAGCGTCTATGCCGTTCTGATTTTCGGCTTCATCTTTCTGCCGGTGATCGTGCTTGTGCTGTTTTCCTTCCAGGACGGTCGCCTGCCGGTGCCGCCGTTCAACGGCTTCTCGCTGCAATGGTATGAAGCCGTCTTCGCCGATCGCAAGCTGATGTCCGCGCTGCTGCATTCTTTCCTGGTGGCGACCATATCGTCTCTTGTTGCCTGCCTTCTCGGATTTTTCGCTGCCTATGGGCTGGCACGCTTCAAGCTGCCGGGCAGCGCCTTGCAACGCGGATTGCTTATTGCGCCGATGACGGTCAGCTATCTGATTATCGCACTTGGGCTGTTGAGGGTCCTCAATGTGCTGGGCATTGGCCTTTCGCTGTGGACAGTCGGCATCGGTCACGTGGTGATCAATCTGCCGCTCTGCTTTGCGATCATCTATTCGTCTATGGGCGACCAGCATATCAATATCGAGCGCGCCGCGCGTGATCTCGGCGCCAGCGACATAAAGGTCATGGCGCTCGTTACGGCGCCGATGCTGCTGCCGTCGCTTCTCGCCTCCTTCTTCCTGTCGATGACGTTCAGCTGGGATGAATTCATCATCGCTTTCTTGCTGTCCCGTTTCGACGTGACGCTGCCTGTCGAGATCTGGAGCCTGCTTCGTTCCGGTCTCAATCCCAAGACCAATGCCATCGGGTCACTGGTGTTTCTCGTTTCGGTCGTCTTGCTGATCGTGTTGGAACTGTTCCTGTTCGGAAGGACAAAGAAGTCATGACCGCCCCGGTTTCGATTGAGAACGCGACGAAGACGTTCGCCAGCTTCACGGCGCTCGACAACGTTTCCCTTAACATCAACGCGGGCGAATTCATCGTCCTGCTCGGGCCCTCCGGCTGCGGCAAGACCACGCTTTTGTCCATTCTCGGAGGTTTCCTGCAGCCGACGAAGGGGCGCATTTTAATCGGCGGCAAGGAAATGACCGGCGTTCCGCCGGCGAAGCGCCCGACGACCACGATGTTTCAGGACTATGCTCTCTTCCCGCATATGAAGCTCAAGGACAATGTCGGTTTTGGCCTTAGAATGCGCGGCATCGGCAAGCCGGAGCGCGAGCAGCGCGCCAAGGTCTTCCTCGATCTTGTCGGTCTCGAGGCCTCCGCCGACAAGAAGCCGCATGAGCTTTCTGGTGGTCAGCGACAGCGCGTGGCGCTCGCCCGGGCTCTTGCGGTCGATCCTGACGTTCTGCTGCTCGACGAACCGCTGGGCGCTCTTGACCTCAAGCTTCGCCGGCAGATGCAGGACGAGTTGAAAGCGATCCAGAAGCGCGTCGGTACGACCTTCGTTCATGTCACCCATGACCAGGAAGAGGCGATGGCCATCGCTGATAGGATCGTTGTGATGAACCAGGGAAAGATCGAGGATTTCGGACCGCCTTCCGAAATCTACATGCGTCCGCGCTCGCTGTTTGCCGCCGGCTTCATGGGTGAGGTAAACTTCATCGAAGGCACGATCAGAGATGTCGATGGCACCCAGGCGATCGTCGAGACGGCGCTTGGAAAGGTGGCGTTGCCGAAAAGCTGCTTTACGGCTGGCATGCCGTGCATCGGTCAGGCGACGACGCTTTGCATCAGGCCAGAACATTTCCGTCGTGCCGGCGAGGGGAACGGCCCCGCCACTGCGCTGGGCCAAGCGACCGTATCTGGCAGCGCCTTTTTCGGAACGCATTATCGATGCCACCTGACGCCCACCGGCGCCCCGCAAATGCGCATCGTCGCGCACATGCCGCAATCGGCGGCGGTGATGGAAGGCCAGGCGGTCATGCTCGCGGTCAATGTCGGCGACATCCTGGCCTTGCCGCCGAAACAGGCATAGGCTCAGGCCATGGAACGTGTGACCCCGGACAAATGGTATCAGGTGAAACGGCTGGCGGACGACGTCACTCTCATTTCCGAGCCTTTCATCCAGGAGTTCTACCGCTGCAATGTCTGGCACGTTCGCGGGCGCGATCGCGATTTGCTTGTCGACAGCGGTATGGGCGTTGTGTCGCTACGCGAATGGGTGCCCCTGGTCACCGAGCGGGATCTGATTGCGGTCGCAAGCCACACCCACTTCGACCATATTGGCTGCCATCACGAGTTCGAGTGCCGCGCGGTCCATTCAGCGGAAGCCGACCTCATTGCCAATCCGACGCGGACAAACACGCTTGCCGACCCCTACGTCACCGATGACATCTTCGACGCATTGCCACCCGAACCCTATTGCTCGAAATGCTATGGCGTGAAGAAGGCGCCGGCGACGCGTATTCTGGAGGACGGAGATGTCATCGATCTTGGCGACCGGCGCTTCGAGGTCGTCCATACCCCCGGCCACTCGCCCGGTGGCATCGCACTTTGGGAAGCGAGGACGCAAACCCTCATCTCCGGTGATATTCTCTACGACGGGCCGCTGATCGAGGACGCCTATCATTCCAACGCGGCCGATTATCTCGCCTCGATGGAGCGGCTTTTAACGATACCGGCCCGCGTCGTGCATGGCGGGCATTTTCCGAGCTTCAGCGGCGAGCGATACCGCCAGCTGATCACGGATTGGCTGAACGAAAGACACAAGAAGATCTGACGGGAGTGATGACATGCTCGACAAGCGCAAATTCTACATCAATGGCGAGTGGGCAGCGCCGCTGGCAGCGAATGATCTTAAAGTCGTCAATCCGGCGACCGAACAGCCAGTCGCGGTGATTTCGATGGGCACGGCTGCCGATATCGATCGCGCGGTCACGGCTGCGAAGAAGGCGTTTTCGAGCTACAGCCGCACGAGCGTCGAGGAACGCCTGGCGCTGTTGGAGAGATTGCTTGAGATCTACAAGCGCCGCTACGAAGAGATGGCGCAGACGATCACGCTCGAGCTCGGCGCGCCGATTACCATGAGCCGCCAGCAGCAGGCCGACGTTGGGGTCGGGCATTTGCAGGGTTTCATCGATGCGCTGAGGCGGCTGAAGACACGCGACGCATTGGCGAACGGCGACGTTGTCTTGCGCGAGCCGATCGGCGTTTGCGGTCTTGTCACTCCCTGGAACTGGCCGATCAACCAGATAGCACTGAAAGTGATTCCGGCGCTGGCCACAGGCTCGACCTGCGTACTGAAGCCGTCCGAGTTCACACCGCTCAACGCCATGCTCTATGCGGAGATGATACATGAAGCTGGCTTCCCTGCCGGCACCTTCAACCTCGTGAACGGCGATGGCGTTAATGCCGGTGCCGCACTTTCGAGGCACAGGGATGTGGACATGATGTCCTTTACCGGTTCGACCCGGGCCGGCATTGCCGTCAGCAAGGACGCGGCCGACACAGTCAAACGGGTAACACTTGAACTCGGCGGGAAGTCCCCCAACCTCGTATTCGAGGACGCTGATCTTGAGGACCGCATCACGGGAAGCGTGCTTGAATGTTTCAACAATTCGGGCCAGTCCTGCGATGCACCGAGCCGCCTCCTCGTTCAGACGTCGGTCTATGACAAGGCTGTCGAGATCGCCTTGCGTGTCGGTCGTGAGGCCAGGGTCGGTAGTCCCGCAGAAGAAGGCAGCCACATCGGCCCGCTTGTCAGCGACATCCAGTTCGCTCGCGTACAGGCATTGATCAATGCGGGTATTGCCGAAGGTGCGCGCGTTCTCGTCGGCGGGGCCGGCAAGCCAGAGGGCTTCGAGACCGGCTATTTCGTCAGGCCGACGATTTTCGCCGACGTCAACAATGACATGCGCATTGCCCGTGAGGAGGTATTCGGGCCGGTGCTGGCCATGATGCCGTTCGACACCGAGGAGGAGGCGATCGCGATCGCCAACGACACGAGCTACGGACTGGCTGCCTATATCCAGACCGGTGATCCTGCTCGTGCCGAACGCGTAGCGGCAAGACTCAGGGCCGGGATGGTCCATATCAACGGTGCGCCGCATCGTTATGGAAGCCCCTTCGGGGGCTACAAGCAATCGGGCAACGGACGAGAAGGTGGTATATTCGGGCTTGAGGACTTCCTTGAGGTCAAGACCCTTCACCGTCCTGATGCTGCCTGATCGGTGTGGTGAATACATGGGCTTGCGCGCCCGACATGAGCATCGCACATTGCGCAGCGGCAATTGCAAACGCAGGACGAACGATGAGGGGAACTTTCTTTCAACCGGTTGATGCTGCAGACGTTCCGCGCTTCGCCGGGCATTCAACCTTCATGCGTCTGCCAGCGGTGCAGACCGCAGTCGGGCTTGATATCGCGCTTGTGGGAATCCCCTGGGACGGCGGAACAACGAACAGGGCAGGCGCACGCCACGGGCCGCGGGAAGTTCGCAATCAGTCGAGCCTGATGCGGCGTGTGCATCACGTCTCAGGGACAGAGCCGTTCAGTATCGCGAATGTCGCCGATGTCGGCGACCTCTCGGTCAACCCAATCGACCTTATGGACGGTCTCAAACGCATTGAAAGCGGCATGAACGAGATTGTCGCTGCCGGTGCCATTCCGTTGTCGGTGGGCGGCGACCATTTGACGACGCTCCCCGTGTTGCGTGCGGTCGCCAAGAACCGGTCCCTCGGACTGATCCATTTCGACGCACACTCCGACACCAACGATCGTTACTTCGGCGACAATCCTTACACGCACGGAACGCCGTTTCGTCGTGCGATCGAGGAGGGACTGCTCGACCCGAAACGGATTGTTCAGATCGGAATTCGCGGCTCGATCTACGATCCAGGCGAGCACGACTGGGCGAAAGAGCGGGGCGTGCGGATCATCTATATGGAGGAGTTTGTCAGCCGCGGCGCGCAAGATGTGATGCGGGAGGCGCGAGAGATCGCGCGTGGCCTGCCGACCTACGTTACCTTTGATATCGACAGCATCGATCCATCAATGGCGCCCGGAACCGGAACGCCGGAGGCGGGCGGCTTCACGACGCGGGAGGCACAGCAAATGATCAGGCTGCTTGCCGGAGTTGATATCGTCGGCGCCGACGTGGTCGAGGTGTCGCCGCCATTCGACCTGGTTGGCATGACGGCGCTTGCCGGTGCCACGATGATGTTCGAACTTCTTTGCGTCATTGCCAAGCAGGTCGGGGATCGGCGCAACGCTGCAGGCGCCTGATTGCCTGTCGTTCATCAGGCGCGAATGCCAGCCTCGCCCGATAGTCGTCGGTAGCCGCCACGCCAGTAAAGCAGTGGCAAAACATCCTCGCGCGTTTCGATCGCACAAACGCGACCGATAAGGATCGCGTGCGAATGGTGGTTGAGTACCGTTTCCAGTTCGCAGTCGAGAACGGTCAGCGCGTCTTTTAGCGCCGACGTTCCGGTCGAAAGACTATGCCATTGCGCGTCCTGATAGCGCTCGATACCGCGCCGTCCGTCGAACCCGGCGAAGGATTGTGCGACGTGCTGCTGGTCGGCGGTAAGCACGTTCACGCAGAAGCGGCGATACCGCTCGACCACAGGCCAGGAAGACGATTTGCGATTGAGGCTGACGATTACCGAGGGCCGATCTGCCGATAGGGAAGATACCGATGTCGCGGTAAAGCCTGTCCGTTCTTCGCCTTCGCCAACGGTGATGACGCTGACCGCCCCGGCCAGATGCCGCATCGACAGCTTGAACACAGATTGATCGACGACAGGTCGGGTTGTCACCTCTGGCATCCGTTCTCTCCCTGGTTAGCCCGCCGCTTGTGCCTTGGCGAAACGATTGGTTGGCATTGAAAGGCCGAGGTTCTCTCGTAGCGTCTTGCCTTCATATTCTTCTCGGAAGAGCCCGCGCCGGCGCAATTCAGGAAGGACCAGCGTGACGAAATCGTCGAGGCTCGAGGGAAGTGTCGGGAACATCAGGATGAAGCCATCCGCCGCACGGGTCTTAAACCACTCTTCCATGAAGTCGGCAATCTGGGTCGGTGTGCCGGTGATGCCGTTGCCCGTGTGCTTTTCGGCATAGTGACGCACCAACTCACCGACTGTCCGTCCGCTCTTGACGAAATCGGTGAGCTCTTCGAACAGCGCCCGCGACCCCTTGGGCGCAGTCGGCAGTCGATCCATCGGAAACGGCTTGTCCAACGGCACGCCGCGCAGGTCGGCCTCGAGAAACTCGGAAAGCATCAAGCGACCAACGTCCGGATGCATCTTGTCGATGAGGTAGTTGACCTTGGCCTGAGCCTCGGCCTCCGTTTCGCCGACATTTAAGACAACACCCGGCATGATCTTGAGGTCATCAGGATTGCGTCCGTAGGCGGGCATACGACCCTTGACGTTTTCGTAGAATGCGCGGTTTCGGTCGATGTTCGAGGCGAGGCTGAAGACGATCTCGGCTGTGCGTGCCGCCATGTCGATGCCGGGTTCGGAACCGCCTGCCTGTGCGATGACGGGCCGACCCTGCGGCGACCGCGCAATGTTGAGCGGTCCGCGCACCTGGAAGTGCTTGCCCCTGTGATTGAGCGCGTGGTGCTTGCTCTTGTCATAATAGACGCCGCTCTCACGATCGAGCAGCAGCGCGCCGTCCTCGAAGCTGTCCCAGAGACCAAGGACGACGTCTAAAAACTCGTTGCCGCGCTCGTAGCGCAAGGCGTGCGGATCCAGCCCCTCGCGATTGAAATTGTAGCCCGTCTCGTCGTGGTCCGAGGTGACGACGTTCCAGCAGGCTCGCCCATGGCTCAGATGGTCGATCGAGGCAAATAGCCGGGCGACGTTGTAGGGCTCGTAATAGCTGGTCGAGACGGTGGCGACGAGACCGAGGTTTTCCGTCGTCACCGACAGGGCGGCGAGCAGGGACAAGGGTTCGAAACGGTTCATCTTCGTCGGAATGCGGGCGAGAGCATCCGGGTCGCCGACTGCTGCAGCCGGAGAGTCGGCCATGAACATGAAATCGAACTTCGCCGCTTCTGATCGTTTGGCGACATCGAGCAGGTGGCTGAAATCGTTGGCGCCGTCCACGTTGCTCGCCGGGTGCAGCCAGGAGGCTGGATGAAAGCCGAACGTGTAGACGAAGGTGCCCAGTTTCATCTTGTCGGTACGCGCCATGACATTCTCCCGCAGGCTCTGATCCGTGATTGCCCAAGGGTGCGCCACGCGACTTTTTTCATCAATATCGCAATGCTGGCTTCCGTTTTAGTTTTTCTAAAGTGTCGCCGGTGCAGAGATCTGCGCCTGCCGTCGCGAGATGGCAATGAGCCAATCGCGAAACTCCAGACCATAGGGCTTTTGCAGTGCTGAGCGGTCCCAGGCGAGGAAATAGCTCTCGCGCAGCGGCATTCTGATATCGACCGGGATGACCAATGTCTGCGCTTCCAATTCGTCGGCAATCATCGACATCTGTGCAAGCACGATGCCGCGCTTGTTGACGGCAGCATCGATGGCGCTGCTCGACAGGGTAAAGGACAAGCCGGAGGGCGGACCCTTGAAACTCAATCCGACTTTTGCAGCAAATTCGGCCCAGCTGGGATAGGGTGTGAAATGCCGTTCCCATTCGACATGCAGCAGCGGGTAGGACATGAGATCGGCGGCCGCCAGCCCTTTGTCGCCGACCAGGGCAGGGGAGCAAGCGGGAACGACCCAGTCGCGAAACAGCTCGGCATAGTGGTCGTGCTGCACGACGTCCGAACCGTAACTGACGCGGAAATCGACTTCGTCGAAGCCCATTCGTGGCTCCTTGTCGCGACCGGTCACGCGCACATGCGCATCGGGATGCAGGGCCTGCCAGTCAAAAATGCGCCTGCCAATCCATTTGTTGACAACCGACGACAGTGCACTCAGAACCAGCGCATTTTCGTTGCGGGCGCGCTCCAGGACCTGTTGGGCGAGCGCAAATTGCTCAAACGCCTTCGATATTTCGCGGTGGTAAAGACGACCCCATTGCGTCAGCTCGACCGTCCGGCCGCTTCGTTCTACAAGAGTGATGCCAAGAAAGCTCTCGATCTTGCGTATCTGCTGGCTAATAGCGCCCGGAGACACGTCGAGCTCGGCGGCAGCTGCCATTACGCTCCCACAGCGCCCGACCGCTTCGAATGCCTGCAGGCCTTTGAGTGGAATTCCCCGGAATATCTGTTCGTCGCTCAACGCATTCCCCACTATGGCTCTCGTCGTGACGCAGGCTTGTCGGCCGGATGGAATATGCCAGCAAACTGGAAGCGATCTCCGGGATGCGTGATCTCGACATACGTCACCATGCGGTCATTCTGCCATGTCTGACGAATGAGGGTGAGGCAGGGCTCGCCACGGTCGATCGATAGCATGCGCGCCGTCGCCGCGTCGGCTGCGACAGCCCGTATCACATGTTTGGCCTTAGACCAGGGCACTTGCGACAGCAGCCATTGTGCCGGTGGTGCGGCTGCAAAACTCTCGTTTCTGGCAAGCGGTACGGTATCCAAAAGGATGATGCGTCGTTCGACTGCAGTGGGCTTTCCGTCGACGATGTGCAGACACTGAATTCTGAGGATTTCGGCTCCCGACGCGCTGCCCAGCCGGCGAGCCTCGACGGGCCCCAGGGTCTCTATCGTTCGCGTCAGGATCTCATAGCGGTGCTCATGGCCCGCCAGCATTGCCTCGGTGCCGATATCCTGGATGTCCATGACGGTACGGTCGATCTGCGGCGAGGCGACGAATGAACCGGTTTTGCGCTTGCGCACGACAAGCCCGCGCTCGACGAGTGCCGTCAGCGCCTTGCTCACCGTCATGCGCGAGCACGCGTAGTCATTGATGAGGTCATGCTCTGTCGGTATCCGATCGCCTGGACGCCAGTCTCCGCTCAGGATCTTCGCCTCGATGTCTTTGAATATCTTAAGATAAATTGGCTCCAAGACACGGCCTCATCGCGCTGCCCACAAAAAAACGCAACCGCGAAATTACGCCGGCAGGAAGCCGTCCGGCACAAAAATTGCGTTCGTCGACTTTGACATTGACACCCTAGGCTAGCGCATATCTATTTGTATAGTCAAAAGCGGATCGCAGACGTCCGCGCACGGGACTAAAAATCGGGAACTCGAACGCATCCTGGCGGGTGTGGAAACTGGAGAGATGACAATCATGATCGCACGTTCACTGCTTAAGGGCCTCGTCGGCGCCGCCTTTCTGGTCGGGGCGACCCTGTCGGCGCATGCGGCCGACACGCTTGCCGCCGTCAAGGCAGCGGGCACGCTGAAAGTCGGTACGGAAACCGCCTTTGCGCCCTTTGATTTTATCGATGCCGGCGAGCACGCTGGTTTGAACGTTGATCTTTTTGCCGAAATCGGCAAGGAGCTCGGGGTCAAGATCGAATGGGTAGCTCTTCCTTGGGACGGCGTGTTCCCGGCGCTTGAAGCTGGGAAGTTCGACGTCGTCGCCGGCCCCGCGACCATCACCAAGAAGCGCCTGGAGCGTTATCGCTTCACGCCCCCGATTGCCGAAGCGACCATCGCGATCCTGAAGAAGGCCGGTGACACGACGATCAGCAAGCCCGAGGACATCGCCGGCAAGACGATTGGCGTTGGCAAGGCGACTTCACAGCTCGATCAGCTGAAGGAATTTTCGGCAACCCTGCCTTCGAAGGTGGACATCCGCGAATACCCCGCCTTCACCGAATCTTATGCTGATCTCGCAGCCGGTCGTATTGCTGGCGTTGCCAACTCTTTGCCGAATATCGCTTTCGTCGCCAAGCAGCGGGAGGGAACCTTCGAAGTCGTCCTGCCGCCGTTCGGCAAGAAGTCCTATTTCGGTTTCATCGGCCTGAAGGATGCCGATCACGGGCCGCTGATGGACGCCATCGATGCAGCACTTTTGAAGATCAAGGCGGACGGCCGTATGGCCGAGCTGCAGAAGAAGTGGTTTGGCGCCAGCTTCGACACGCCCGATGCCGTCAAGGATCCTGCGTTCTGACTGTAGACCGATCATCGATTGCGCCCGGTCGGGGCGCAATCGAAGACGCCATTTGCCTCTATGACAGCCAGGCGGGCAAAAGCCGGACATGTCCATCAAACTCTTTGAATTGCTTCTCTATGCGTCGATCTACACGGTGCTGATAAGCGTCGTCTCCATTTTGATCGGCTTTGCAATCGCAATCCTTCTGTCGGGCATGCTGCTATCGAAGAAGGCGCCCTTCGTCATTCCCGCACAAATTTTCATCAGTTTCTTCCGCGGCGTTCCTCTGCTCGTGCAGCTGCTGTTGATCTACAACATGTTGCCCGCGATCGGGCTGAACGTGCCGAGCATCGTCGCTGCGATCATCGGCCTCTCACTGTGCACAGCCGCCTACCAGGCGGAAAACATGCGCGGCGGATTTGCCAGCGTCCCGATCGGTCTCGTGGAATCCGCCGAAATGGTTGGCCTGACGCCCGGCCAGATCTTCCGGCGCATCAAGGCGCCAATCGCACTCAGGCTGACCTTTCCGGCACTGGTCAACGAGGCAATCCTGATCCTCAAGGCGTCGTCGCTGGTTTCCGTCGTCGGCGTCATCGAATTGACGCGCATGGCGCAGGATCTCGCCGGCAGCACCTTCCTGCCGCTGCAGATATTTGCGGCCGCGGGCCTTATCTATCTCGTCATCAACTGGATCGTCGCGCTTGCCGGCGATCTTATCGAGCGCTCTCTTCCGGGAGTGCCGCGATGACCTTCGACATAAACGTCATCCTTGACCAACTGCCGGCGATCACAAGTGGTGCCGGCGTCACGATCCTGATCTGGATCGTCGGGACAATTGCTGCTGCCATCCTCGGATTCTTCGTCGCTGTCGGCCGGCGGTTCGGTGGCGCGATGCTAAACAAGGCGCTTTTCCTGATCGTTGCCGTGCTGCGCGGTACACCGTTCCTCATCCAGATCTTTCTCGTCTATTACGGCGGTCCGTTCATTGGCCTGTCGCTCGATCCGCTCCCTGCCGGCTTGATTGGCATTTCGATCTATGGCGCCGCCTACTACAGCGAGATCTTCCGATCCGGTTTCATGGCCGTTCCCAAGGGTCACATCGAGGCGGGCGAGTGCGTGGGCTTAACGCAGGGGCAGATTATCCGGCGCATCCTGTTGCCTGAGATGACCATGCTCGTGCTCCCACCGTCTCTCAATATGGCGGTTCTCCTGATGAAGGAGACTGCCGTCTTGTCGATCATCACTGTTCCGGAACTGACGGCGACACTGAGCGCCATCGGCGCCCAGCAATATGCCTTTGTCGAAGCCCTCTCCGTGCTGGCGCTCTTCTATTGGGTGCTCGTGGAGATCACCGGCAGGCTTGGCCGCCTCGTCGAAACGAAACTCACCAGATTCAGGTTTTTCAACGCATGAGCCTTCCCGCGATCGCAGTTAGAAATCTCGTCAAGACGTTTGGGGATACGACAGTTCTCCAAAATATCGACATCGAGATCCCGCAGGGCCAGGTCTCCTGCCTGATCGGACCTTCGGGTTCGGGCAAGAGCACGCTGCTTCGCTGCATGGCGTTTCTCGAGGAAGCAACGTCGGGAACGATCACGGTCAATGGCGAGGTCCTGGGTTTCACCGAAAATGCCCAAGGGATGCGGGAGCGCATTGCGCCTGCCGCCAACCGCGCGATCCGTGCGCAGATCGGCATGGTGTTTCAGCAGTTCAACCTCTGGCCGCACATGACAGCGCTTGGAAATGTCAGCGAGGCGCTGAAGACCGTCCACAAGATGAGCCGCAAGGATGCCGAAGAGCGAGCCATGGCACAACTCGTGAAGGTCGGCCTGGAAAGCCGGGCAGGGCACTATCCGTCGCAGCTTTCCGGCGGGCAGCAACAGCGCGTGGCGATTGCCCGGGCGCTGGCTCTCAAGCCAAAGATCATGCTTTTCGACGAGCCGACGTCCTCTCTTGACCCGGAGCTGACAGGCGAAGTGCTGAATGTCATGCGCGATCTCGCCGCCGAGGGGATGACGATGGTCGTCGTCTCCCATGAAATCGGCTTTGCCGCCACTGTCGGACAGCAGATCGCATTTCTCGACCACGGCAGGATCGTCTTCACCGGCCCTCCGCAAGAGGTTTTCAGGAAGCCGAGAAATGCACGGCTCGAGCAGTTCCTCGACACCTATCTCGATCGCGGAGCGTCGATGTTGCTTTAGGTGCCAACGACACCGGGCGTGGCGTCACTCACTGCGGCCACGCAATCGATGGTTCACGCTGTGGCAAGTCGGGTGCTCGGCTTGGCGTCTCCTGAAACGAGGACGGTCTAACCGGTTGCGGCCGCACGGATCATGGATATGGCCTGCAGACCGACAGGGGTCGAAGGTGGGGCCTTCGGCCGCTATGCGTCTGCCGCATGGGTGGCGTGAGGTCTTGATGCTGTTCGCCGGCAGAAGATTCTCCTATATCAGGGCCATCGAAGCAAACGAAGCGCCACGGACTGGCAGCTGTGCTTCGAAAGCCCAGGAAAGGGGATTATCATGAACGTAGCACGCTCTTTCAACAATTGGCGCAAGTACCGTCAGACGGTCTCCGAGCTTGGCCGTATGAGCACTCGCGAGCTTTTCGATCTCGGCATCGAGCGCGCCGACATCCGCAGCGTTGCGAAGGCAGCGATCGGCCGTTAAGGCCGGCAAACCGCCAAGGTTTTCGATTTCCGAGCGTCCGCAGTCTTCTTGCGGGCGCTTTTTTCTTTGGCGTCTGCACTGTCGGCGGGCGTTGGGAATGTCTGTCGAGCCACCCGGTAGACGCATAGCGCATGGCAGACATGCAGAAAGATGCCTGTCATTTGGGCGAAAATGGTGTAGAAGTTTATCCATCGAAGCGATGCACCTCCTCCCGCAGCGCTTCGCATGGCAAGCGTCCTTCTCCTCCTCCCAAGGTCGCTTGCGGAACAGCAGCACTCCTCCTCCCAGCTGCTGTTCGGTTATTTCAGGAAAAGCCTGCCGCACCTCCTCCCGCGGCAGGCTTTTTCGTTTGTGCTGTGATTGCCCGGCCTGGGGTGGCGAAGGCTGCGACTGATCACTGCTTCCGCCGAGATCTCGAGCACGTTGCACCGGCCGTCGACGGCACGGATGAAGCCTCCATCCTATGCCGCAACCATCCTTCGGGAAAATGGCAGGGATCGAATACAGGCCATGGCAGAAAGGATCACCGGCAGGCACGCAAGATAGGACGTGCGGATGCCGGCGTGCTCTGCCACGAAGCCCAGGAGCGGAGGGGCAAGGAAGAACACGACGAATGACATCTGGCCGAGTGCTGCGACGTTGAGATGGGCAGCGCGATCCGCGCGCTGTGCTGCTGCCGAGACGGCGAGCGGATAGACCGCGCTGCATCCCCCACCCATGAGGGCAAACCCCGCAAGGGCCACAGATTGGTGCGGGGCGAGCCAAACGGCACAAAGCCCGGCGGCAGATACGAGAAGCAGCGTAAAGGTGACCGTTCGCGAGCCAAAGCGATCGACAAACGGGTCGGCAAATAGCCGTGTGAGCGCCATGAAAAACGTGAAGAACGTAAGACCAAGTCCTCCGACAAACGGCTCTGAGTCAAAGACGTCGCGCATATAGATCGCTGACCAGTCAATCCCTGCACCTTCGACAAGAAATGCCGCAATGCCTATGAGGCACAGCGGAAGCAGCCCAAGCGTCGGAAGCGCGATGTGCCCTGGATCGGCATGTGAAAGCGTTGGGCGGGCAGGAGCATTGCGCATGCCAGCGATGATGGTCGTACCGGCCAGGAGGACGAATGCGAACGTCAGGGCAAGATGAAGCTGCACCGATAGTCCCGCCTGGCGGGCAAAGGCGGAAACCAGGGCGGTCACGAAAAACCCAAGACTCCAAAATCCGTGAGCTCTGTTCATGACGCCACGGCCAAGCTGCGCCTCAATGCGATCGATCTCGACGTTAAGATTGATCTCCAGCGCTCCCGCCAGAAGCCCTTCCATGAGGAGGAGCGCAAAGACGAAGGGCGCCGCACTCATCCACGGCACGAGCGCAAGCAGCGCGGAGGTTCCAAGAATAGTGAGGAACGCCGTCGTTCGCGCGCCGAGGCGTGCGACGATGGCGGATGAAAAGGTCAGCGATACGAGAGCGCCAATGGCGGCGCCGATCAGCGTCAATCCAAGCTCGGATTTGTCGATCTGCAAGGCGTCCTGAATATCGGGTAGACGCGAAAGCATCGCTCCCATCGACACCGCAAAAAGGAAGAAGCAGACATAGATCCGCTGCTGCGGCGCGATTTTCATGCATGGCTCCCGAGAATCGTAAAGGCTGAGCAAGCCATGTTTATCCGAGCACGACAGATATCGGCAATTCGCTTATAGTCGTGGCTCCGCTTGCAAGGCCAAAAGAAGCCCCACCGAAGCGGGGCTGGAGGAAGAGTGTCTATCTAACGCTCAACTCGCCAGAGGGTTCCCGCGCGGCCCGCCACCTTAGACCGCAGAGGCAGATGCCGACGGCGTCGTGAACCAGTGCGGACCGTCTTCAGCCATATAGATGTGATCCTCTAGCCGAACACCGAATGTGCCGGGAAAGACGATCATTGGCTCGTTCGAAAAGCACATGCCGGCAGAAAGCGGCGTCCGGTTGCCTTTGACTATGTAAGGTGCTTCGTGGATCTCGAGGCCCAGCCCATGGCCTGCGCGGTGGGGCAGACCGGGCAGACGATAGTCCGGACCAAGACCGTGCCGGGCGAATGCGTTGCGGGCGGCGGCATCAAGGTTTTCGCAGGCGGCTCCCAATTTTGCCGCGTCGAACACGGCCTGCTGTCCCTCACGCTCGATTGCCCATGCGCGCATAAATTCCTTATAGCCATCGTCAAGCATATAAGTGCGCGTCAGATCGGAGTGATAGCCGTCAATTCGGCAGCCGGTGTCGACAAGGATAACGTCTCCCTGTTTCAAAATCTGTTCGCCATCGGCGCCATGCGGCAACGATGTCGCCGACCCGAACGACACGATGCAGAATGTGGAACCGTCGTCGGCACCTGCGCTTCGATGCTGCTGGTCGATGAAGCGTGCCACTTCGGAGGCGGCAATACCGGGCGCGATTGTGTCGCGGACCTTGCGGTGAATGTCCAGAGTGATGTTCATCGCATGCTGGATCAGGGCGATCTCGGCAGGCGACTTGATCGCCCGCAGCGCCCGTAGCATCGGTCCGCCGTCGACAAGCCGCACTGTCCCCATCTGTTCTGCAAAAGCGTGGTAGAAGGCGAGAGGCAGGGCGTCGTCGAGCGCCAGCTTGCCGGCCGGATCGACCAGTTTTGACACGAGTGCGGCGCTGCTTTCTTCTTCCTCCCAGCTTTGAATGTCGCCTGGCAGGTGGGGCAGGGTCTCGACGCGGCTGCGTTCGAAGCCGGGAACGACGTAGGTGAGCTTCACGTCCGTCACGATCGCACCGATAAGCCTCTCGCTCAGATGCCAGACGAGGCCGGTGAAGTAGCGCAGGCTCTCACCTGGCCCGAGGAAGGTCGCGGCAACGCGCTTTGCCTGCATGCGTTGGCGAAGTCGCGACAGGCGAGCGTGATGCTCCTCTTGCGTAATTGCCGCGACGGGGTGGGGCCAGTGCGAATGTGACACGCGATTATCTACCTGCAATGATGGCTGAACGAGACCTCTTCATCCAGCATAGGGCAGTTGTAGGCAAATTGTCGACACGATAATTCCTGATCGCAGCAGCAACGATCACGTGTTTGCACCAGAAACCCAAAACGCCACCCACTGCGATGACAAGCATCCGAGGGTAGCGTTTTTCCAGCAACGCCCCTTGGCCGGCACGAGGAGATGACGAGCATCTCCGCGATCGGGTCAGGCGGCAGGGCGGATATTGTGGTTCATCCGGAATAGGTTGTCTGGGTCGTATTTCTTTTTCAGGTTGAGGAGGCCCTCGTAGTTGTCGCCGTATGTGGCCTTCAGGCGTGCGTCGCCTTCGTCGGCCATCATGAAGTTCGGATAAGCGCCGCCGAGATCGAATGGATGGACCGCCTGCCAATAGTCGCTCGCCCATTTCTTCAGCGTCGGCGCCTGGCGCGGATCGGCGTCAACGCCGGCAATCACCATCGACCACGTGGCATCGCGGCAATTCCATGCCGTTTCATTTCCCGCCTTGCGGTGGACGGCGGCATCAATCGGGTAGAGGTGCATCAACGAGGCTTCGCTGGGCGCCTCGGCGACGTGCTCGATGTGCGCTTCGATCGCCGCGTCGGGAAGCGTCTTTACGAAGTCGCCCTTCCAGTACCATTGGAGGCCTTTCGGGTAGAGCCCGTCGAACATGCCTTGAAGTGCCGGGTAGGGCATCGGACCGACAAAATCGAAGATCGGCGCGGGAAGCGCCTGGCGTACAGCATTGACTGCCTTCTCCCCCTCGGCAACCGCGCCATTGTACGACACGAGGAGCACGCAGATCCGCTTGCCACGATGCTCCACCGGGAATGGATCGGCAGAGGGAACCGTCTGCAGCCCAAGGAAAACGTAAAACTCGTCCGGCGCGGTCGCCAGAAACTCGCGATACCAGCGCATGATCTGCGCAGCGTCCTTCAACTCCCAGAAGATCGGACCGGCATAGACGGTGTCCGCAGGGTGCGCCTCGAACAGAAAACTGGTGACGATGCCAAAGTTGCCGCCGCCGCCGCGCAGTCCCCAGAAGAGATCGGGTCGCTCCGTCTTGCTGGCGGTTACGAACGTGCCATCCGCCAGCACCACGTCTGCCTCGACCAAATTGTCGATCGCAAGCCCATATTGACGGGTAAGGTATCCGTGGCCACCGTTCAGCGTCAGTCCTGCTACGCCCGTGGTCGAGACGACACCGAAGGGGATTGCAAGCCCAAAGCCGTGGGTGGCATGGTCGACATCGCCAGTTGTGCACCCGGCGCCGACGCGAACTGTCCGCTTTACCGGGTCGACCCGCACCCCCCTCATCAACGACAGATCGATGACGAGGCCGTCGTCGACGCTCGCAAATCCTGCTCCGTTGTGGCCGCCGGCGCGCACGGCGATCGGAAGATCGGCGTCGCGGCCGAAGTTTACGGCGGCAATCACGTCGGCTGCATCCGAACACTTTGCGATCAACAGCGGCCGCTTGTCGATCATGGCGTTGTACAACTTGCGGGCGTCTTCGTAGTCGATATGATCGCGTCCGATAAGGGCGCCGCGCAGATTCTGAGTGAGCTTCCCGATGGTTTCGCTGTTCATTACACCCTCCTGAAGCCGAGCCTGGAGTTCCTGACATTGGATCGAACGCTGACAAGACGCGCCCACACAACGATGTACTGACAACTGGTTTGGCTACCCACAGCGGTCGATTGCGAGCTCAAAGAATGCGCTGAAAGACACCGATAGTCCACAATCGTCCTGGAAGCTTCGACGCTGTTGTGCCTGGTGGGTAAATGGAAGCAAGTGTCACAAACTTACGCTTCGCAAGCCCCATGGCCAGGCGTCCCCCGTGGACATCTTGAGCGCCTCGATCCCCTTCGAACAGCTGCTGCGCCAGGGCGTGGCACGACGCTGGCGTTCGTGGTATTTTTTTCGACAACCGTGTAGCGGAATGAACGTCGATGCAGACGATTGGGGATTGGCTAGGCCAACTCGGTCTCGGCAAGTACGCCGAGGCCTTCGTCGAGAATGACGTAGATTTGCGAGCGCTCCCTCATGTCGCGGAATCCGATCTGCGGGAGCTCGGCGTCTCGCTTGGACATCGCAAGATTATTCTGGCTGCCATAAGCCGGCTTGCGCAGCAAGCTCCGGACGAACAGCCTTTCGGGTTGGCCGCATCCGAAGCTGCGGCTGACCGGAGGTTGCTCAGTGTGCTCTTCTGCGACCTGGTCGGGTCGACGGCGCTGTCGGCTGAGCTAGACCCGGAAGACATGCACGAGGTGACCCGCCGTTATCAAGATAGCGTCGCAGGCGCTGTGACGCGGTTCGGAGGTTACGTCGCCAAGTATCTCGGCGATGGCGTGCTTGCCTATTTCGGATGGCCCATGGCTTTCGAGGACCACGCCGAGCGTTCAATCCGGGCCGGTCTCGAGGCGATGGCCGCCGTCGACGCGCTGCAGTCGCCGAACGCGCAGCGATTGAAGGCTCGAATTGGCATCGCATCCGGGCACGTGGTCGTTGGCAACACCGACGGCAGCGCGAAGGAGCGTGGATCGATCGCGGGAGACACTCCCAACCTGGCAGCGCGCCTGCAGGGCGCGGCTGCCCCAGGCCAGATCGTGATCTCCGACAGCACCCGCCGGCTTGCCGGGCAGTCGTTCGAAATCATCAGCCTCGGCGAGCGGGAACTCAGAGGGTTTGCCTCACCTATTGCACTGTTTGAAGTCCGCGGTGAGCGAGAGGTGGAAAGCCGTTTCGAAGCAGCGCATGCGAGCGGGCTTTCAAAATTTGTCGGCCGCATCAGCGAGATTGGCCTTCTGCTCGAACGGTGGGAGCTTTCGAAGACCGGTCAAGGCCAGATGGTCTTTCTTTCGGGCGAGGCTGGCATCGGGAAATCGCGTCTTGTCGAGGCTTTCGAACAGCGTTTGCACGAGACCCCGCATGAACTCATCCGATTGCAGTGTTCACCCTATCACGCTACCTCGGCCTTTTACCCGATCGTCGAGAGACTAAGCCGGGTCGCGTTGTTTGCGTCGACGGACGACCGGGACATGCGCGTTGAAAAGTTTCGCACTCTTGTACGCCGCTACGGCGAAAGTCCTGCAGAAGTTGGCGCGATCTATGCGGAGCTGCTTTCGCTCGACGTCGGCGACGAGTTCACACCGCCGGCGCTCTCTGCCCACCAGCGCAAGGAACTTCTTGTCCGCACATTGGCGAACCGCTTGCTGCTTGCGGCCAGGATCGCACCGGTGCTCATGGTTGTCGAAGACGCGCACTGGATGGACCCGTCCACCAGCGAGGTGCTGCAAGAACTCGTCGGCCGACTTCACGGCACGGCCGCCCTTATCGTTGTCACCCATCGACCGGAATGGAGCGCGACTTGGGCAAGCGGACTGGCGCAGGCGACGACGCTCTCCGTCGGGCGCCTGACGAGGCAGCAGATGCGCGAGTTGATCGAATCGATGGTCTCCGACATTCCCGAACAGCTTGCCGAAAAGATCGCGGAGCGAACGGACGGCGTGCCCCTGTTCATCGAGGAGTTGACCCGCTCGATCGCAGAGAGCGGAAAGTCGACGTCGATCAACGTGGAGATCCCGGACAGTCTGCAGGGATCGTTGATGACACGTCTGGATCGCTTGCCGACGACAGCCAAAGAGGTCGCGCAAATTGCGTCTGTGATCGGCAGGGAATTCGATCGCGACCTTCTTTCAAAGATCGCAGGCCTCGACGAGCGAACGCTCGAGGAAGCACTGAACCAGCTTGAGACCAGCCAAATCGTCGTCGCAGGCGGCGTCTTGCGGGATGCCGCCCTCGTTTTCCGCCATGCGCTCATTCAGGATGCGGCCTATCAATCGCTCCTCAACCGACGGCGGCGACATTTCCACGAGGAGATCGCCAGAGTTCTCGTCGACCATTATCCGGACGTCGCCGCCACGCAGCCCGAGCTCATTGCCCAGCACTTCGAGAAGGCGCAGCGGATTGAGCTGGCGCTTCCTTACTGGATGAAGGCCGGAGAACGCGCTCTTGCACAATCGGCCAACTTCGAGGCGGTCGACCATTTCCAGAACGCCCTGACGATCGCGGAGCAAGCACTCCAATCACCCAATCGGCAGACGGACTTGCTCGCCGCGATTCTCAAGCTTGGCGATGCCTTGTACGCTGCGGGCCGCATGACGGACTCGCTGGCGAAATACAGGCTGGCCGTTCCATTGGCGCGCAAGGCCGCAGACACGCAGGGCTTCGTTCGCGCGGTGATCGGCCTTGACGGCTCCCAATTTCTCTCCTCGAACTCGCTTGCCGAAACCTTGCCGCTTCTCGAGGAGGCCATGGCGCTGGTTCAGCCCGCGGACAAGAGGTCGCGGTGTCAGCTGCTCAGCCACCTTGCGCGGGCATACGCCTACCTGAGTGACAGCGAGAAAGCCGCACAGTGCCGTAGCGCCGGAATAGAACTCGCCCGGCAGGTCGGCGACAAGACTTCGCTTGTGGAGCTCTCCGTTCTGCCACTCCTGACAGCCTCACCAGTCAAAACCGCCACGGAGAAAAACAACCGGTTCGCCCGCGTGGATGAAATAAGGCGCCTGGCGGGGGAGATTGACGATGACGACGTGCTGACGAGGGCGCTTTCCATTGACGCCTACGTCTCAACTGAGTTGGGGGATCGCGCGCGAGCGGACCGGGCAGTCGACGCCCTGGAAGAACTCGGCACCAAGCGGCAGCATCTCAACGTCCAGTTCTACGCCCGGATCGCAAGAGCGATGATGGCCATACTCGATGGAAGGTTCACTGCCGCCGAGGCGTTCGCCGAAGAAGCGCTGAAGCTCGGCATGCGGACCCTGGGCGTGGCACCCGAAGGTGTTTACGGCATGCAGATGTTCGCGATCCGCCGGGAGCAGAGCCGTCTTACGGAGGTCGCACCGGTGATTAAGTTGTTGATCGAGGAAAACCCGGAGGAAACCACCTGGCTACCGGGCTTCGCGTTGGTCGCCTTGGACCTCGGTTATCGGGAAGCGGCCCAACGGAGATTGAACGAGCTTGCACGCACCGGCTTTACCCTTCCGCTTGATGGGAAGCGAAGTGCATCCCTCTCGTTCCTGACGGAAGTCGCCGCTGGTCTCGGCGACGCGGAGGCTGCCCAGACCCTCTACAGGCTTATGCTCGACTACAAGGAGATGACCGTCACGATCGGTATGGCGACCGTCTGCTTCGGCGCGGCAAGCCGCTATCTGGGCATGTTGGCGGCCGCTCTGGGCGAATTCGACAGAGCGTCCAAGCACTATGAGCATGCTGTCGAGATGAACGCGGCGATCGGCTCGCGACCGTGGCTCGCGCACACGCAGGCAGAATATGCGGATGTGCTCATGAAAATGGGTAGCCGGGCCGCGATAAAAAGAGCAATGTCACTGTCCGAGCATGCCCGGTCAACTGCGGCCGAACTTGGAATGGTCCGGCTGCAACAGCGACTGAAGCCGACGATTCATTAGGACCAACAGTTCGCAGCTTTGGTGGGAAGAGGGTCTCGTCATGCCACGCTACATCATTGAAAGAAATTTTGCCGAACAACTCGAATTGTCGAAAGACGGAGTCGAGGAAATCAACCTGATCAACGACCAGGAAGGCGTGAAGTGGATTTTTTCTTTCCTCAGCGCGGACAGGAAAAAGACTTACTGCCTTTACGAGGCGCCCAATCCTGAAGCCATTCGCGCTGCAGCGCGCAGGAACAATGTTCCCGCGGACGTGATCATTGAAGTTAGCGAGGAGATCGGTCCCAATATGTTCGCGTAACCCTGGTCGGCCAGGCGTAGTCCTGGTGCGAAAATACCTGCCCGACGTGCCAACAAGCCAATGGCACGGAACAATGCAGTCGGCCGATAAGATCGACTTCGGGGCCGACCGGCGACCTGGACCGCAATCGGAACGTACGCAATGGCCGATGATCGCATTTGGCCGAGGCGACAAGGCTCGCGGCACGCGTGTGCGACGAGCCCGCAGAGTATATCGCGTGGCGGACAGGTTGTTGTCAGCCGACCGCGACGATGGACCGGAACACTTCAGTATCTGATCACGGCACACCCATAGGGTCCGAGCTCCAGACCTGAGCGTATGTCATCGCCCGTCAAAAGGTCGGTCCCCGAAGGCAGCGACGTTATGGTGACGGGCGCTTCCCCGGTATTGATGACAAACATCAGCATGCGGTCTTTACCCTCCCGGACAGACACTTCCACCGTGGGAGGAAGATTAGCGACCAGGGGCGCAATCCCGGCCCGGGAAAACAGCTGATCGGCGAGCCCTTCGACGAGCCAAGGTGTCAGATATGTTCCCATATAGACGGCGTGGCCGGCGCCAAAGCTGCGGCTTGTGATCATCGCCCGTCCAGTTGCAAAGCGGCTGCTCCATTTGCCGAGGACCTCGACGTCGGAATCGGCATCGAGGATTTCATAAAGATGCGCCGCCTCGTGCTCGCGGTTGCCAAGCACGAAGCTGTAGCGACGATCGGCGGAACTGGATTGAAGCTGCGTTGCTGGATTGTGCATGCCGTATTCAGTCGCCTGTAGTCCAAAAAGGCCACCCGCGCCGGGTTCCACCACGCGACCGAACTCCTCGACCCGCACCCCGCACAACTTCGAAAGCGCAATACCGGGAGCCTGGAGCGTTGGAATGTGGTTATTGACGTCGCGCGTCCCGGTCATGGCGCCGAAGACAACCGTCCCGCCATTCTTCACGAATTCCTCGACCTTGGCGTCCCACTGTGGCTTCCACATCACCCAATGGGGAACGTAGAGGAGCTTGATCTTCGAGAGATCGTCTTGCGGGTGGATGAAACCGCAAGCGATGCCGTTGGCATAGCAATAGCGATGGAGATGGACGGCATCTTCCATCGGGCTGGGAAGCCCGATCGGATATGTCTTGTAGGCTTCCTGATTGTCGAAGTCGGCTCCGGCGATACCCACGTCCATGCGAACCGTCGTGCCGGAAAGGTCGCCCTTGATCTTGGCGATGTCGGAGGCGAACTCGGCTGCCTCCTGATATCTGCGGCGCGGCACGTCGTCATGATCGATGATGCCCATCCAATAGATTTCCGCGCCGTAATGTGCCGGACGCCATCTGAAGAACATCAGGCCGTCGGCGCCGCGCGCGACCGAACTCATTGCCATGCGCCGCATCTCGCCGGGTTCCGGTGTCATCGTCGAAAAACCCGGCTGGCTGCCGAAGCCCGAGGCCTGTTCAGGCACGATGAAGTTGCCGCTGAAGGCCCTGCAGACGTCGAGGTGCAACGCTTGCGTGGCGGCGTGGCCGCCCGTGCGACGCATTTCATCGTAAAGCATCGGGTAGATATCAAAACCGAGGAAGTCGAGATCCTGCCCAAACTGGCCACGGAAGTCGATGTCCTCGAGACGTCCGAGATTGTGGAAGATGAACCAGTCCGGATTTGCGGCCCGCAGGATTTCGACTTGATCATGCTGGAATGCCGCGGTCGCCTGCGCCAGGAAACGATGGTAGTCCTGGACGTGGCCCGGAGCGGGAAAACCCGGATTGTTCTGCCGAGGTGCAGTGATCTGGTCGAAATTGTCATAGGCTGTCGCCCAGAAATTTCCGCCCCAGGCGAAGTTCAACGAGGCAATGTCCCGGTACGTGTCGTGGAGGTAGCGCCGGAACTCGCGTTCGCTCGCCTCCGAATAGGACGTCGAGACTGTCGTATTCAGCTCGTTGTCGGTCTGCCAGCCGATAATATGCGGATTGTCGCGGTAGTGATCGGCAAGCGCCTTGGTGATCCGCTTGCTATGGGTACGAAAGACGGGGCTGTTGGTGTCGGCGTGCTGGCGCGAGCCATGCGTGGCAACGCGTCCGTTATGATCGACGCGCAGCACCTCGGGATAGGTCGACGTCAGCCAGCGCGGCGGCGTCGCGGTCGGCGTGCAGAAGACCGTCTTGATGCCATGCGCGCCGAGAACGTCGATTGCCCTGTCAAACAGCGTAAAATCGAACGTGCCTTCGCGCGGCTCCAGGATGTGCCAGGCGAACTCGCCGAGGCGCACGGTATTGAAGCCGGCAGCCGCCATTCGCTCGGCGTCGCGTTGCCAATAGCGTTCGTCTACGTGCTCGGGATAATGCGGCGCGCCGATCAGGAATTCGTCAATGTTGAGGGTACGCCAGACCGACAGCGGCGCTGGTGGTATGCGCTTCATTTGATATGTCCTTGCTCAGATTTTCGCAAAAGGTTTGGGAAGAGAGACGGTGCGACCATCGGTGGCGAAGAGATAGGCGTCACGCTGGTCGAAGCCGACAGAAACGCGCGTTCCGAGCACGAACGGCCGGATGTCGCCGATCTGAACGGTGAACACGCCCGTCCCGCTATCCGATCCCGTGGTGACGAGTTCTCCGGCCTCGGCATAGACGATCGTCTCGCGGCCGAGATATTCCGTCAGGCGGATATCAGCCGGAAATGTCAGCGCCGTGGTCATATCATTTATGCGCAGCTTTTCCGGGCGAACGCCGATGGTCACGGTATCGCCTGCGCTTACGGGTTCGATCAGCGCCTCGAAGTCGACGGTCAGTCCCCCGGCGCAGACGACCTTGGCCGAATGTGCGTCGGCGGCTTTGACCTTGCCTGCGACGAAATTCATCCGCGGCGCGCCGAGGAAGCCTGCGACGAACAGATTGACCGGATTATCATAGAGTTCGAGCGGCGCACCCACCTGTTCGATCTGGCCCCGGTTGAGGACAACGATGCGGCTCGCCATCGTCATTGCTTCGACCTGGTCGTGGGTGACGTAGATCATCGTCGAGCCCAGTTGCGCATGCAGCGTCGAAAGCTCGACACGCATCTGCGTTCTCAGGGCTGCGTCGAGGTTGGATAGCGGCTCATCGAACAGAAAGACGTCAGGCGATCGCGTGATTGCGCGACCGATGGCCACACGTTGCCTCTGTCCGCCGGAAAGCTGCTTGGGTTTTTTCTCAAGCTGTTCCTCGAGCCGCAAGATTTGGGCAGCGCGCCCCACCGCCGCGTCGATCTCCTTTTTCGGGCGTCCCGCCATGCGCAGGCCAAACCCCATGTTCTCCTTGACCGTCATGTGCGGATAAAGCGCATAGGACTGGAAGACCATGGCAATGCCGCGATCACCCGGTTCCAGCTTGGTCACCTCGCGCCCCTTGATCAGAAGCTTGCCCGACGTCACCGTCTCAAGCCCCGCAATCGTCTTGAGAAGGGTGGACTTGCCGCAGCCCGACGGCCCAACCATGACCACGAATTCGCCCTCGTCGATTGCAAGGTCGATGTTCTTCAGCGCATGGAAGCCTCCATAGTGCTTCTCGACGCCCTTGATTTCTACACTGGTCATTTGACATGTTCCTTGGATTTTTCTCAGCCCTTGACGGCGCCGACCGTCAGGCCGGCGATGAAGTGGCGTTGCATGAGGAAAAACATGGCGACGGGCGGGATCGCGACCATGATCGTTGCCGCCGCAACGAGGTTCCAGGAGGATACCCATTCGCCTCTTAGGTTGTTCAGGCCGGCCGTCACGGGTTTTACCGCTTCGCTCTGGGTGAGCACGATCGCCCAGAAATAGTCGTTCCAGACGAAAGTGAAGGTGAGAATTGCCAGCGCCGCAAGCGCCGGACGAACGAGCGGAACCACGACATGAACCAGTGTCTGCCAGGCAGACGCTCCCTCGGCACGCGCAGCCTGGAACAATTCGTCGGGAAGGGCGGCGATGAAGTTGCGCATGAACAGTGTCGCAAACCCGGTCTGGAAAGCGACGTGGAAAATGATGAGGGCGTAGTAGGTATCGTACAGGCCCAGTTCTACCATGAGGTCGCGAACCGGAATCATCATGATTTGAGCCGGCAGGAAGTTGCCGCCGACGAAGAGCGCAAAGATCAGTTGTGCAGACCTGAACCTGTAGCGGGAAAGCACGAAGCCGGTCAGGGTGGAGAGGATGAGCACGCCAAATACCGACGGCACGGTGATAAGCAGGCTATTGACGAAATAGCGTGCCATCGCGGTCTGGGTGAAAACAGAGGTGTAGTTTTCAGTGAAGTTGAAGGTTTTCGGCCAACCCCAATAGTTGCCCGCCATCACCTCGTCGAAGGAGCGCAACGAGGTTGCCATGACCGCAAGCAGGGGAACGAGCCAAAGAATGAGAACCAGAGCAACAAGACCGATGTAGAGGCCGCGCTTCAGCGGCGCATCGTCGGCGATTGGACGGGGATACATCAGGCGCCCTCCTGTTCGGGTTTCAAAAGGGTGTGCAGGTACCAGGCGATAAATGCGGCCATGATCACGAAAAGGACGGTGGCGATCGCTGCGCCATAGCCGAACCGGTACGAAAAGATCGATTGTTCGTACATCTGGTAAGCGAGGACCTGTGATGAGCCAAAAGGCCCGCCCGACGTCATGACGGCCACCATGTCGAACGAACGGAGAGCGCCGATCACCGTGACTGCCAACGCAATGAAGCTCACCTCGCGCAATTGCGGCAGGATGATGTGCCAAAGCATTGCCAGCCCCCGCGCACCATCGACGCGGCCGGCACCAATCAGATCCTCACTGAGGTTGTTCAACCCGGCGAGGAAGAGCACGAGACAGAATGCGATCTGCGGCCAGAGTGCTGCGAATACGACGGCAAAGGTTACGAGATGCTCGTCCGATAGCAGGGCCGGCGCCGTGGCTCCAAATGCGGAAAACACAAGCGCCAGCAGACCGAACGTGGGATCGTAGAACCAGGTGAAGACAACACCGACCGTGACGGAGGCAAGCACGAGCGGCACGAAGAACAATGACTTAAGGACCCTCATGCCACGGACCGGCTGATTGAGCAGCAGCGCCAATGCCAGACCGATCGGCGGGGCGAGCATGAAGACTGCCAGCCAAATGAGATTGTTCTTCAGCGAGACGTAGAACTGTGGATCACCCAGAAGCTCTAAGTAGTTGGCAAGGCCGACCCACGTCTTGGCGCCGACGCCGTCCCAATCGAAGAACGAGATCCAAACGGTCTCGACCGAGGCCATGATGATCACGGTACCGAACAGGACTGCTCCAGGCATCAGAAACAATGCTGGAGCGATCCAACTCCGGTTTTGTCGCCAGAAAACTGACATGTTTGATACTCGGTTCCTTTGAGGCGAACGTCGGGGTCATCGCTGCTTTCCAACGGGGACCGTTGCTTCAAGCACGGTCCCCGTCGGTTGCGGCGCGCAAGGGAGGAGGCGCGTCGCGTTCAGCGCGACTACGATTTGAAGATGCGCTTGCGCGTGGTTTCGAGGCGTTGAAGGATCTGGTCGCGGCGCTCCGGTTTGACCATGAACTCCTGGAAGCCTTTCAGGCCCTCCTGCGCCATGTCCGGATCCGTGTCGCGGTCGTAATATTGCGCCGACCCTGCGACGCTCTTCAGGGATTGGACTGCCGCATTGACGAGTGGATCGCTGCTTTGCGGGCAGTCGTTGCGCGGCGGCACGCCGCTTTCAGCCTCGATGAAGGCGCCAAGATTTTCCGGCTTGTAGAAAAAGGCCAGGAAGTCGCGAGCGCCCTGCTTGTTCTTTGCCTTCGCAGGCACATGGACCGAATTGAGGGAAAAATCCTCGTAGCGGGCAAGGCCCGGAGCAATCTCGGGGAAGGGGGCGTAGCCGATCTGGTTCACCTCGGTGGCCTGGAACCCGTACTTGATGAAGCCCCCCAAATCCATCATGGCCGCTTTCTTCTGGGCGAGCGCTGCGGCGGCCTGCTCCCAGCCCGATGACGTGTGATTCGGGCTGAACATCCCGGCCTTGATCATCTCCTCCCACTTGTCGAAGACCGGCGTCAGAGCCGGGTCTGTGTAGGCCATCTGTCCATCCATGAGCGCGAGGTGCTTGTCGAGGCCGTTGATGCGCAGGTTCATATGGTCGAACCATCCCGCCGCCGGCCACATCTCCTTCGTGCCGATGCTGATCGGGACCATTCCTGCCGATTTCGCCTTGTCGCTAAGCGCGAAGAGTTCGTCGACGGTCTTCGGCGCTGTCCAGCCCTTCTCGGCAAACACGTCCTTTCGGTAGAACATGCCCCACAGAAGGCCGGCAAGTGGGAGACCATACTGCTTTCCATCCACAGTGACAGCGCCAGCGGTCTGTCCAAGCGCCTTCTGATAGCCTTCCTTCTCAAACAGATCGGAGATGTCGTCGAACAGTCCGCGTTTGACAAAGGCCTTCATGCGGTTGCCGGAAAACCAGAAGCAGACATCCGGCGCGCCAACGACGAGATAGCTGCGGATCGCCGTCTTGTGGGCCTCGTGGTCCATGTTGTTGATCGTCACCTTGGTGCCGCTCTCCTTGGAAAAAGCGTCCGCGATCTTCTGCAGCACCCCACGCTGACCGGCATCGCCAATGTTGGAGATGATCGTTACCTCGTTCGATTGTGCAATCGCGGGCGTGCGCAAAGCCGCTCCAGCAAGCACTGTGCCCGCGCCGACGATGAACTGGCGGCGTGATGGTGCCGCGAATGTGAGCCGTGACGTCAAATCCTTCATGAATGTCTCCTCCAGACAAAGCTTCGCCTCGGTTGCGCGACGGTTCCGCACAATCGTCCCTAGATTTCCCATTTGGTTGTTATTGCCGCCGCGCAGCGTCGAAATGTCGGTCCGCGGCACACTCCTCAATTGCCAACGCGGTCAACCTAGCTTAGTTTCCACAGTCGGACAATATTTATTTTAACAAAAAAAATAAAGGCAACCATGAAGATCAACGCCACGATGTCGCGCGCGCTAAACCGCCGAATGATCCTCAATCATCTCCGGCGCGAGGGTCCGATGTCGCGCGCCGACATCACCGCTCTGACCGGCCTCAGTCCCGCCGCCGTTACCTTCGTCGTTGCTGAACTGATGGACGAGGCGCTGGTTCAAGAGCGAGAGGCTGTCGCCAATATCAAGGGGCGGCCCTCGACGCCGATCGACATCAATTATGGTTCACGGCTCGCATTCGGATTCAAGCTCAACAAGGATAGCATCAACTGCGTTCTGACCGATCTGGCAACCACCGTGCTGGCCTCGGCCGACCTGCCGATATCGGATACGTCGCCAGCCGGCATCACAACCGCGATCGCAGGCAACATGCCTGTGCTTTTAAAGACGGCCGACAGGGCCGAAGCAGATGTGATGGGGATCGGCGTTTCCATCCCGGGCGAAATCGATCCGGTCACGGGCATGTGTATCCAAAGCCCACGCTTCGGATGGCAGTCTCTCCCCTTTGCCGAGCTTTTGGGGGAGCAGGTCAAAGTCCCTGTATGGATCGACGACGACGTCAACGCTTTCGGTATCGCCCAGAGGCTATTCGGGGCGGGAAGAGATCATCAGAACTTCGCGGCGCTGGCGATCGGCGCGGGCATCGGATGCTCTCTCATCATCGGAGGCGAGATATACCACGGCGGCCGGAGTGCGGCTGGAAAGCTTGGCCACATAATCTCCGTTGAGAACGGAAGGCGATGTGAGTGTGGCCGGCGCGGCTGTCTCATGGCGCATGCTGCCGAGCCTTACATGCTCGATGAATGGGAGCGTCTGTCCGGGGCACCGATTTCGCGCGACGGCTTCGTCGAGGCTGCGACCAACAATTCGGAACTGGCGATCTCCATACTTCGTGATGCGGGTTCGCGCGTCGGGCGACATCTGGCCGACGTCGTCAATATGTTCGATCCCGATGTCATCATCGTTGGCGGCGAGGCGGTGCAGTTTGGAGAACTGCTTTTGGGACCGATCCGGGAAGCGATGGAGCGGTTCTCTTTCTTTTCGAAACCTGAACTGATTGCGGACTGGGTGTCGAATTCCTGGGCACGGGGAGCGGCCGCATTGGCCACCCAGAACATATTTGACTTTCAGCGGGCGCCGAGCGGCTGACCTGTCCAAAGGCCATCAGAACAGCAAGGGCCCGTTTGCGGGAGGCGCGGAATCCTGCGTGACGGTTTCGGCCATCGATGTTCTCCGATGAGACAGGTGTCGAGGAAGAGCGACATGGGCCATGAGATCGGGCGATAGCAAGCCTCCTTCGCGTTATTTGCCTGGCGGTGACTTTGCCGCGGCCCCGATCACGATCAAGAACGACCCAGATCATGATTTAGGTCGAACTCCCGCACCGTTCTTCCCTGATAGGGCTGGAAACGCAGTTGCTTGCTCAACGTGAGCTGTTCGTTCCGGTCACACGGGAGGGGAAACAATGAAACTCATGATGAAAATTTGGACCATACTCTGGGCCATAGCGCTTTCGACGTTGATCGTGCAACCGGCTGCCGGAGCCAGCGAAAATGTTGGTGTGCATCAGCTTGCGGCCCCATCAAAAGAACGCGGCGTCGATCTCGACGTGACCGTTTGGTACCCGGCTCAACCAGGTGGTCAGTCTGTCACGCTTGGTGAGAGCGTGTTTTTTGCAGGAACCCCTGCAATGCGTGATGCCCCGATATCAGATGGAAAATTTCCTCTCGTTTTGCTGTCTCACGGTGCTGGCCTTTCGGGAAACGCGCAGGCGCTAAGCTGGATCGCGGTACCATTGGCAATGCAGGGCTTTATTGTCGCGGCGCCGACCCATCCCGGCAATGCCGGTGGAAACCGCTCGGCTGCCGAAACGATGAAGCTTTGGCTGAGGCCTGCCGATATCACCGAGACCCTGAATGCCATGGAAAACGCCTCCTTCTTCAAAGCGCAACTGGATTACGACGCGGTGGGTGTTCTTGGGCTTTCGATGGGGGGTAGCACCGCGTTAATGATCACTGGCGCCCGCATGGAACCGAAAACGCTGGCAGACTATTGCGACACAGACGCGCTCAATGCGTCGCTTTGTGAATGGATCAGGCAAAGCGGAGTTGATCTGCACGCAATGGACCTTCGACCAGCGGGCGGTGACTACAAGGACAAGCGCATCCGGTTTGCCATGGCAATTGATCCCGCGCCTGTCGATGTCTTTGAGTTTAAGAGCTTTTCCGAGATTTCGGTTCCCGTCGAGTTCATAAATCTGGGCAAACCAGGCAAGATCCCCCTGACCGCCGACGCTTCGAAGATCGCAAAAGCCATTCCACGCGCCACATATTCAACGATCGAAGATGCGAGCCACTACAGTATGTTTGGCGAGTGTAAACCCGGTGCGTCTGTGATTGCCGACTCCGAAAAAATCGGTGATCCCATCTGCGCGGATGGTAACGGCCGGAGCCGGCGCGAAATCCATGAGCAACTGAGCAAGGCGGTCGTTGCTGCTTTCAGTCGCGCATTCAGCCACTGAACCGGCCTGGCTGTGCAACGATCGGCCAGGCCCCGCTGCTCGGCCGCCACTTACCGGCGTACCCGCCGCAAAACAGGTGTTTGCGAAGGAAGGAAGAGATGCCATACGATGTTCGTCGATGGCTACGTGATCGACGGACGCGTGCCGGTAAACATCGTTGGCAGGCCTCTCACCGAAAAGCCACCGATTGCAGGCGTCACGCTGTCTGCAACGCCGATCGGAAAGAGACACTCGTGATCTACGCGGTCGCAAAGGATGGGCGAGCGACGTGCGTCGACTTGAAAGTGAGATGGGGTATCGGCGATGCCCTCCCATTTCGACAGTCAGTGCCCCCGTCGCGAGGGCACCGAAGGCGGGGCTTGCGAAATGCCTCGCACACTAAGATACGCTTCCTAGATCTGTGGAGGCCCGACCTTCACCGTCAGCTTGTCGAGCGTTCCGGTGAAGCGGAACGGCACCTGGTAGTCGCTGTCGTCGACCGAGCTGCGGGTGTCTACACCCACGTCGAACGACTCGTCGATCGTCACCAGGAACGGGATGGTGTGCGGAATTGACTGCTCGGCCACCATCGCGCCGTCGACGCGCAGCACACCCTTGCCGCCCTTCCCATAGCCCGGACCCTCGTAGGTGAAGTCGAAGACGATGTTGTGCTTGCCGGGTGTCAGCGCCGCCTCGCTGGCCCACCGGAAGCGTTCCAGCCCCAGCATGTTGTAGGTGAAGACTGGCTTGCCCTTGAGCAGATAAAGGCCGTAGCCACCGAAACGGCCGCCCAACGTGGCGAGCATGCCTTCCCCGCCGCCCTGCGGGACTTCGACGTCGGCAGTGATCGTATAGGAGCGCGTTAGCGGGCTGGGCGCTGAGGCGGCTGGCAAGCCCGAGAGTTCGCCCGAATAGACGAACTCGGTTCGCCCCGCGGTGGCACTTGGCCGTGGTGCGAGTAAGCGCGCGGCGACGGAGTTATCCAGCGGCAACACCTGGTACTTCGCGGCTTCCACCAGGAAGAGATCCTGCAGCTCCTTGAGCTTCGTCGGTTCCTTTGCCGCGAGGTCGTTGGCTTGCGAATAGTCCTTGGTCAGGTCGTAAAGCTCCCAATTATACCCATCGATCACATTGGGCAGCTTGCCGAGTCCCATCAGCCAGGGCCCGGCCGGCGGTGTGGTCGAGGCAATCCAGCCTTCATGGTAGATCGCGCGATCGCCGAACATCTCGAAATACTGGGTCGTGCGAGCGGAGGGTACGTCCTTGGCCTCCTTCGACCAGGTATAGGCCATGCTGACGCCCTCGATCGGCTTCTGCGCAATACCGTTCACCGTTTGCGGTGCTTCGATACCGGTAGCTTCGAGGATCGTCGGCACGATGTCGATCACGTGGTGGAACTGGCTGCGAATGCCACCCTTGTCGGTGATGTGGCCAGGCCAGGACATCGCCATGCCCTGCCGGGTGCCGCCGAAGTGCGAAGCGATCTGCTTGGTCCACTTGAACGGTGTGTCGAAAGCCCAGGACCAGGCGACCGACATATGTGGCTCGGTCGTCGCGTCGCCCCAGGCGTCATAGTATTTCAGTTGGTCCGCTACTGGCATGTTGATCCCTTGGATCGCCGCCAGGTCGAAGGCCGTACCGATTGTGGAGCCCTCGGCGCTGGTACCGTTGTCGCCTTCGATGTAGATGACCAGCGTGTTGTCGAGCTTGCCTTGACGGCGCACCTCATCGATTACCCGGCCGATCTCGTAGTCGGCATAAGCGACATATGCGGCATACACTTCCGCTTGACGGGCAAACATCTTCTTCTGGTCTGGGGTCAGCGTCTCCCACTTCGGAAGGTCATCAGGCCACGGCGTCAACTGGGCGTTTTCCGGGATCACGCCGAGCCGCTTCTGGTTGGCGAAGATCTCGTCGCGCATGGCGTTCCAGCCCATGTCGAACTTGCCCTTGAACTTGTCGATCCACTCCTTAGTAGGATGGTGCGGGGCATGGGTTGCGCCGGGAACATAGTACATGAAGAATGGCTTCTCCGGCGTCGCGGCATTGACCTTGCGTAGGTAGTCGATGGCGTCATCGGCCATGCCAGTAACCAGGTTGTAGCCGGGCTGGTCTATCCACGGAAAGATCTGATCGTGGTTACGGAACAGCCAGGGCGTCCATTGGTTGGACTCGCCACCTTGGAAGCCGTAGAAATAGTCGAACCCCATACCAGAGGGCCACTGGTCGAACGGTCCCGACGTGGAGAGCGCGTATGTGGGGGTATTGTGGTTCTTACCGAACCACGAGGTGGCGTAACCGTGGTCCTTGAGTATCGAACCTATCGTGCCGTTGTTCGGACCGATGATTGCATCATACCCTGGAAAGCCAGTCGATTGCTCGGCAATCACCCCAAAGCCCGACGAATGGTGGTTGCGCCCTGTAATCAGCGCGGCTCTGGTGGGCGAGCACAGCGCCGTGGAGTGGAACTGCGTAAAACGCAACCCATTTGCCGCGACCTGATCGAGCGTCGGTGTGGGGATGACGCCGCCGAACGTGCCCGAGACGCCGTAGCCCGCGTCATCGGTCATAATCAGCAGGACGTTCGGCGCGCCCTTCGGCGGCACTACGGTCGGCGGCCACCAAGGGGTCGAGTCCTTGGCGTCCAGATTGATGGTCCCGCCGAACACCGGTGGTGCAGCGGGTAGCGACTGGCCGTCGATGGTCGACGTCGCGCTGGGTGAACCGGTCGCCCCGGTAACTTCCTGGGCGGTGGCGGGAAAGACTGAAAAACAACTTGCGGCGAGCACCGCGAGGTAGACGCGTGTTTTCATCGTTCAATACTCCCTGTGAAGCCATGGCGAACAACGGGTGGGCGGGCGAAGATAATGTTCGTTCGTGCGCTGATAACAGTCAGTAACAGCACGGCCAGCGTATGCATCAACTCAACAAGGCGATCGCAAAACGGTAGCAGATTACTCGCCACAAGCGAAGTAAGTTACTGTAAATGTACGCTCCGAGCGAGCCTGAGGGTCCTTTGATAATTCACCCGAATATCATCATCGCCCAAGTGACGCTGTTGGGCCGCTCACAGACGCGCCAAAAGGGCTCGAATGGTCGGATACTCGTAACCGACCCGTAAAACGCACGTACGGGCTTTGAAAGGCCAAGCGCATCGAGCCGGCCGTGCACCAGCAGACACTCGATACGCTACCCTTAAATTCCAGATCACCAGCCGGTGCGAGTTCGAGCGTCTGAAAGCCTGCGATCCCGCCACATTGACCGATCTGGAAAGGGCGGCGCGCTTCATCTATCCGCAGAAGCTAGCCTTCGGCGGAAAGGTCGCCGGCCAGCGATTCAATCTGACACGCCTGGCACCACTCCTCGAAGACGTTCACCAGCGCCTCGCAGGAGTTGTAATCGAGAACCTGGACTGGCTGGATTTCATCGACCGATACGGTCGGGCCGGGCACACTCTTCTATCTCGATCCGCCGTATTTCGGCAGCGAGGACGACTACGGGAAAGTGCTATTCGGTCGGGAGCAATTTGCAGCCATCGCCGATAGGCTTCGAACGTGCCTTCGTTCTCTCGATCAACGATGTGCCACAGATCCGCGAGATCTTCGCAGGTTTCAATTTTGAAGGGGTAGAACTCGCATACACAATTGGTGGCACCAGCAATGCGACAAGCGCACGGGGCTAATCGTCACTGTGTAGCAGCAACAGGATCGGGATGGCGGATGGGTAACGTCGATCCACTAGAGATTGAGAAGGAGCTGGCTCAATAGGCTACCATCCGTCCAACCCACGCATACCCTGAATGCATCTGAGTCGGAAAAGTTAACTTCATGCGTATCATCCTAGAGCGTCCCTTCCTCTCGATCCGTGCGTTTCCAGGCGCCGATATCCCTCAGTTCACACTGATAACTGGTCTCAATGGTTCCGGGAAAAGCCATGTACTTGAATGTCTGAAAGCAGGTACCCTCACAGTTATCGATGATAACGGACGGCAAATTGAGAGGGGCGAAATGCGTTTAGAGACGCAGCAGAGCCTTATCCCGAACGCCTTCATGCCATCAGCACCTCCGCTGCGAGCAGGCGGAACAACATCCTTTTCCTAGAATCATCTGGAACCTTTTGAGGACTGCCGATTCCGATGAAGCCGCCCTCTGTTCCGAGATGATTGCGCCCCCGATTTCCAGGAGGTCTCGCCCCCTTATATGGTGGGCGAGACCTCCCGCAACGACCCGTAGCGGATCAGGATGCGCGGCTTGTGCGACGAGAAGGTTGGACGAAGGGCATCGAGGTCCGGCTGGCGAAGGTGCCGCTCGTCGAGAGCGGGAAATGTCTCAGCCAATGCGCTTGCCCTTCTCGTCGAGAACCATCTCGCCATCCTCCTTGGTGAAGGCGCCCTTGTGCGCGTCAGGCAGGATGTCGAGCACGGCTTCGGACGGTCGGCTCAGTCGGGTGCCGAGCGGCGTGACGACAAACGGGCGGTTGATCAGGATCGGGTCCTTGAGCATGGCGTCGAGAACTGGTCGTCGGTCAGTGCCGGATTGTCGAGGCCGAGTTCCTGGTACGGCGTTCCCTTCTTTCGGATCGCCTCACGCACGCTCAGGCCGGCATCGGCGATCATCTTCAACAGGGCGTGGCGGGACGGCGGCGTCTTGAGATATTCGATCACGGTCGGCTCGATGCCAGCGTTGCGGATTATCTCAAGCGTGTTCCGCGACGTGCCGCAGTCCGGATTGTGGTAGATGGTGACATCCAACGTCATGTCCTTTCGGTTTCGGTGTTTCTCAAGACGGCGGGCGCTGCCTCGTACCAGTCCTTGGTGCGGTTCACGATCCAGACGACCGAAAGCATCACCGGGACCTCGATGAGGACGCCAACGACGGTCGCAAGCGCCGCCCCCGACTGGAAGCCGAAGAGGCTGATCGCGGCGGCGACCGCAAGTTCGAAGAAATTGCTCGCCCCGATGAGCGCCGACGGCCCGGCGACGCAATGCTGTTCACCCGAGATGCGGTTGAGCAGGTAGGCCAGCCCAGAATTGAAGTAGACCTGGATCAGGATCGGCGCCGCGAGCAGGCCGATAACGGCTGGCTGTGCGATGATCTGCTCACCCTGGAACCCAAACAGAAGGATCAGGGTTGCAAGCAGGGCTACAAGGCAAAGCGGCTGCAGCCTTGCCAGAAGGGCATCCAGGGATCGCGTCGTGCCGTGAGCAGTCAAGTGCTTACGGACGATCCGGGAAATGGCGACCGGGATCAGGATGTAGAGGACGACGGAGATAACAAGCGTATCCCACGGCACCGCAATTGCCGAAAGGCCCAATAGAAGTCCGACGATCGGTGCGAAGGCGACGATCATGATGGCGTCGTTGAGTGCGACCTGAGACAGGGTGAAATGCGGCTCACCTTTGGTGAGGTTCGACCACACGAACACCATCGCCGTGCAGGGCGCGGCCGCCAGGATGATCAGGCCCGCGATGTAGGAATCGATCTGGTCAGCCGGAAGCAGAGGGCGGAAAAGCCAGCCGACGAACAGCCAGCCAAGAACCGCCATCGAGAACGGCTTTAGAGCCCAGTTCACGAAGAGCGTAACGCCGATGCCCCGCCAGTAACTGCCGACCTTCGCGAGCGAGCCAAAGTCGATCTTCAGCAGCATCGGGATGACCATCAACCAGATGAGCACGGCGACCGGAATGTTGACTTTCGCGACTTCGGCCGCACCGATCGCATGGAAGACGCCGGGCATCGTGTGCCCAAGGGCAATGCCAACGAGGATGCAGAGAAAGACCCAGACAGTCAGGTATCGTTCGAAGGTCGACATCTCACTCGGCCTTTGCGGATCTGAGGGATGCGCCTTCGAGCGAACCGATCTGGCGGACGTGCTGTTCGAGCGCCATGCGGTCGATGGAGGAGAGCGGCAGGTTGATGAAAGCCATGATACGGTTCTTCAGGAAGCGGGCGGCTTGCGCGAATGCGCGCTTTATTTCGACCTCGTTGCCAACGACGGCGGCGGGGTCCTCGACGCCCCAGTGCGCCGTCATCGGATGGCCGATCCAAACAGGGCAGGCTTCCCCGGCCGCGCTGTCGCAGACGGTGAAGATGAAGTCCATCTCCGGCGCGCCCGGTTCGGCAAAGACATCCCAGCTCTTGGACGAGAACCCAGTTGAAGGATAGCCGATAGCGTCCAGTTCCTTGAGCGCGTGCGGGTTCACTTCCCCCTTGGGCTGGCTGCCGGCGGAGAAGGCCCTGAAGCGTCCAGCGCCTTCCTTGTTGAGGATGGATTCGGCGAGAATGGAACGTGCGGAATTGCCCGTGCACAGGAAGAGCACGTTGTAGGTCTTGTGGGTCATGATCGTCTTCCGTGCTTAGGTCGGAGGTCTGCTCAGCTTCATGATTGTCGCCGACGCCGGACAAAGGCCCGACAGCTGGCGGGTGGAAAGGATCGCATGGGGTACCTGATCGCGGCCAACAGCAAAAAAGCCAATTGCCGCGAAGAAGGGTGCGGCGCTTGTGGTCACGAGATAGATGTCGCAGGCGAGGGGCGCTTGCGCGATTGTCATTTCGGTGAGAACTCGCCCATATCCCTGTGACCTGAATGCGGGCAGGATCACCAGGGACCGAAGGAGAATGTCGTTGTCGCAGGACGTTTCGACACCGGAATATCCAACGACCTGGTTTTCGGTGTCCGTGAGCCGGAAGTACGATCGCCCCGGTTCATCGATATCCTCTATCGCGAGCGCGGCTGCTGTCAGCGCGATCTTCAACCCCATGTCCGCTACGATCGGTTCGAGCTTCAGTTCACGCATGACCCAGCCTCTGGCAAACAGCAGGACGTCAGGTCGGTGATGAGGGGCGCGCACAATTGCGCATTGCCGCCACAACAGTCCTTGAGAAGGAACAGGGTAAGGGCCCGAAACGCTCCAAGGTCCGCGCGATAGATGATGGTGCGGCCCAGTCGCTCGCTCTTGACGATGCCCGCTCGCGACAAGCTCGCCAGGTGGGCGGACATGGTGTTCTGGGGCACGTCGATGAGGCGCGCCAACTCGCCCGCCGCAATGCCATCGGGTTCCGATTTCACCAGCAGGCGGAAGGTTTCGAGCCTCGTTGTCTGCGCCAGGGCTGCCAGGGCCGCGATTGCATCTTTCGATTCCATATATCCAGATTAATCGATATATGGTGTCTGTCAACGGCCGCTTGCGACCGGCCAAGAATGGATGACAATGTAAGTGCTCGTCACAAGCAGTGGAGCGTCAAGATACAGAGTCGCAATCGGTGGCAAACCTGTCACGCTCGGCGAAAGTCGTTTTTTTTGGAACGATCGCCTACTCGACGCTCGATCTCGCGCGGAAGATATCCTTTCATGCCATCAAATGGCTGGGTTGGGGAACTCCCCAAGCCATGAGTTGGATTGCAGCGCCGCGAGCAAGGCAAGGGTTCATCGTTGCAGCCCCTGGTCACTTGGAAAACGGAAGGGCCCCATAAGTCAGCAGTCGACACGATGAAGCTTTGGGTAAGGCCCGCTGGTATCAGCGCAACGCTGGACGCCCTGCAAAAGCAGCCGCTTTTCGACGATCACTTGCGCCCGGAAAGACGGGTGTCCTAGGGCTTTGGATGGGTGGAAATACAGACCGGCGCGGGATCAATTGCCATGGTGGCCGAAAGGCCATTGTGTCGCCGGAGCGCTAGGCTCGGGTCTTGATACTGGACGCGGCGCCCGATTGCTGCGGCTCGACGGCAGCGCTGGGCAAGTTCCAGGATGCTCCCTTGAGGAAGCTTGGTAGGACTGATTGTTGCCTGCGGTAGCTGCGTTGGGAAGAGCGGCGTCGCCTGATGACGATCACCCCGACTAGACGCATATTGCGATTGATACCTGGCAGAGCCAGAACTTGCGACCAGCACATGTCGCGCACACCGTCATGACGATCCTTGTCCGAGCAATGTATAACAGCCGGCGTCAACGGGTTGTGGACCTTTGAATCTCTGTCGGTTTCCATGCTGATGGGACTTTGAACCTCGCGGTCAGGCATGGGTTCGATTTCGTGACCCAGCGATGCGATCGTGACGCTTCGCCAAGGACCCATCGACTGATTTGCGGCCCTTCTCATGGCAGTTGCGATCTGAGGCGCCGGATTAACTGCCGGGAACTGATCGCTCTTCTTGACGTAGGAGGCCATGAGACGGAGCGTATCGTGTCCGCCCAAGCGAGCGCGGCCCACAAACTGCACCCGGACAGAAGCTGTGCCACCACGCTTTATGTCCAGCATGTCTGCTGCCTTGCGAGAAACGTCGATGATGCGCCCCTTATGATAGGGACCGCGATCGTTGACGCGCACGATGATCGAAGAACCGGTTTCAAGATTGGTCACCCGCACGTAGCTTGGCAAGGGAAGGGTTGGATGGGCGGCGGAAAGGTTGTCCGCGTCATAAAGTTCGCCGTTCGCGGTATGCCTGCCTTGAAATGCTGAACCGTACCAGGAAGCCACTCCGTTCTTGTCGTAGCTTGGATCCTCTTTTGGATAATAGCGTTTGCCTTTGACCACGTAGGGCTTGCCGACCATATAGCGGCCACCACCCTTGAGGATCTTCGCGCCGTGAGCGACCCGCGATTTCGCTTTTTCGCCGTATAGCCTCTCGGAAATATATCCGTTGCTACGGTTCTTGTCCGGTGCTTGTGTTGTCATACACGTAACACAGCAGACGCAGGCCATCATGATTGCCAGACATCGCAGGCCATTGGCAGCTGTAGTTACGTCAAAAACCATCTGTTCAACACTGGCGGCGGCCTTTCGTCCATCTGCGGCAAGCTTCGACACACAGATTCAATTCGTCCACGCGCTCTGCTGAGCGCGGGCTTGGGAGGCAGACGGAATGACGGCGGAGGCACTTGTCGATGCATTGTTGCATCTGGGATCATGCCATTAATTCGCTTCATCGGTGACATGATTATAAAAGCGGGCTTGAGGCCAAAAGTTCCCGGACGCGAATGTGAGCCCGCCCCTTATTGGGGCCACTTGCTGAACCCGCCCGGACGCAGATCTGCGCGAAGCTGGAATGTCACATGCGTAAGACAACACCGTGCGCCGTCGATGGATTGAAGTGTCCATGCGCACTTGGGCAGCCTTTGGCGCCTGCTGTCAGTTCAGATTGACCCGCGTCAACTCGAACGTTCCACCCGTTCGCAGTCATCCGCATTGCGCAAGCTTCCAGTCAGCTCTTGAGACTGAATGTCGACAACAGTTCTTTCTGCAAAGTAAAGGCATCTTGCCGCTTCGGGCCAATTGTGTTCGTCGACACTAGCCTGCAAAGCGCCAACAACTGACATTCGTTAGCCGCCGCCCCAGAAGGCGGCGGCGCTTCAACATTAGAAGGTCATTGCCTTCTGAAGCCAACTTCTACCTGAATGCGGCCGGGGATTGTGCAATAGAAAAGCCATCCGCCTCGAATAGCCTTCGGAGGTCGTCCAAGCTCCACGTCGGCCAATTGTAGGCTTGCGTACATTTGGTCGACTGCCTCTGTGGAGTTTAATATGAAGCCGATATGGTAAGTTGATACACCAAGGCGCATCTGGTCGGCTGTACCAAAGCCAGCTACGGGTTCGCTTACGACGAGCTCAAAATTAGCTTCATCCCTTAAAATGACGAGGCCTGTGCGGGAAAACTCCTGCCGAAAACCGAAATAAGTCACGAGAACTGCAGCGGTTCGTTGAACATCGGGAACGTGGAGGTCGAGGTGATTTAAAAGCATGCTGATATCCTTGGTTTCCCGACGAATATGAGCAATCAATCGCTCCAGAATCCGCCGAGGCAGCGCGCGGGATGCGCACTGTTCTCGTCGCGGGTTCTCATGCCATGGGCATGGACAGAGCTTCCTTAGCGGGAAGGGGTCAGGCTTACCTAATCTGACCCTGCCTTTTCCGACCGTTGTCGATTAATCACCGAAATGTTTGAGGTCAAGCCTATAGCTTGACGACCGCAATGAGCCGGAAGGCGGCGAATGGCCTTGGCCGGAAATGCGGGTTCAATTGATCGCCGCAACGCAGTGTATCAATCGATTGGCACGGGGGTTCGACGGCACTTGAAAGCAATTGGCCGTGCCGCTGCTGCCGGCGAGCTTTTCGGTGGGTCCGGGCCTGGTGCGACTTTTGACGATCTGCCGTCATCCGTATCGCTTGATCTGTTCGACCGAAAGGCTCGGCAATCATTTGCCGAGCCAACGATAAAACAGGATTGCCCATCTTTAAGGAAGTGTTTGGCGGCCGTAGAGCAGAAGCATGGCTATGATGACCACTCCATAAATCAACTGGCGCCCAGCTTCTTCAATCTGCATGACCGAGAGAATTGACTGCAGCAATGTAATTAGAATGACACCTGCGATTGTTCCCAGGTAGGATCCCTTTCCGCCAAGAACATGAGTTCCGCCCAAGACGACGGCTGCAATCGACGGCAGCAGATATGCGTCGCCCATCGACTGCGAGGCCTTGGACGCATATCCCGCCAGCAAAACACCTCCAAGCGCACTTAGTGACCCTGAAATGACAAAGGCCAACAACGTGATACGTCGCGTGTCTATGCCCGAGAGATAGGCGGCTCGCTCTTGATTGCCGATCGCGTAGAGACAGCGACCGTATGTAGTTCTGGTCAGCAAGAAAACGGCAAGAACGCCGATGACGAACCATACCAAGACGCCATTCGGGACGGACGGAACAACATAGCCTGTCGCGAGAAACCTCATAGCACGCGAGGCGGAATCTTGCGGTGAAAAACCACCTGTGTATACGACCATAAGCCCTTGCACGACCGCGTTCGTAGCGAGCGTGATAATCATGGAGGGTATTCGCAGATAGCCAACGGCAAGTCCGTTAACGAGGCCGATCGCCGCACCGCAGGCGATCCCGAAGGGAATGGCGAGAATGGAGCCACCGATTCCATAAGCGGCTGCCGCGCACGCCATCATTGCCCCGGCGGTTACCGTCCAGGGAACCGAGAGGTCGATTTGCCCGAGCAGGATCACCATCATCATGCCGGTGGCAATCACCCCAAGAAAGGAGGCAACCTTCAGTTGCTGCAACAGATAGCCGGGTGAGAGGAAGTTGGAGGAGTACATCGAACCGCCGAGTAGAAGAAGCATGATACAGCCAAAGGCGATTGCCACGGCGGGGTCTTTGCCCCTTAGTCGTGTTGGAATGATCGATTGCCGCATGCTTGAGGCGTCCTCGCTCATTGGAACCAATCCAGTCTGTTTCGCACCCGCGCCAAGCCCATCGCGCCAACACCGATCGCCAGCATGAGCACAATTCCTTGAAACAATGGTTGCCATAGGGGATCAAGATCGAAGACGAACAGCAGGTCGCCGATGGTGCGGAAAGCCAGTGCTCCAAACACTGCTCCGATGGCGCTTCCCTTGCCTCCGGCTAGTGATACGCCACCGAGCACGACGGCTGCGATAGAGTAGAGCGTATATGCGTTGCCGCTCGCAAAGGCTGCTTCGCCCGTATAGGAAAAGAACGTCAGGTAGAGGCCACCCATGGCCGATAGGGTTCCTGCAAGAGCGTATGCGGCAAGCTTCGCTCGCTTTAACGGCATACCGGACATGTACGCTGCATTTTCGGAAGAGCCCGCCGCGTAGGCGGTGCGACCGTAGATCGATCGGCTAAAAGGCACCCACACCAGAAGAACCGTGGCACCGAGGACAACCAGACTGGTGGGGAATGTTCCCCAGAGTTTAGAGGTAAAGAAGTCCGCAAGAGCCTCGTTCACGGACCCGCCCGGTGTCGGCCGCAGCAGCAATGCGAGTCCGAAGAAGATGGCGCTGGTGGCTATGGTTGTGACGATCGGCTGCAGCCGACCGAAGATGATGATCACGCCGTTCAAGGCACCGCAGGCAAGCCCGGCGGCGAGCACGGCGACTACGCCGAGGCCGGTTTGCAGAGGCGTACCAACGACCAGCCAGGAAGCAAGGCAATTGCACAGCACCAGAACCATTCCCGCTGAAAGGTCGATACCGGCGGTGATGACGACGAGGCTCTGCGCCATGGCGACAAAGGCCAGCAAGGTCGCTTTGTTGGCCGCCGTTTGCATCACATTTGGCGTGAAGCCCGCCGGATGGTTCGAGGTATAGATCACGAACATTCCAACAAACAGGGCGGCCGCGAGCAAAGTCCCCTTGTTGAGCTCATACCAAAAGCGCCATTCACCGCGGGTACTCCGTGTCACGATGCTGCCCCCTCTGCTACAGACGCAATGTTCAGAGCGCTTCCGATCAGTTCTCGTTCATTGATATCGTTTCCCTCGAGCACACGTATGATGGTCCCGTCATACATGACGAGAACTCGATCGCAGCAGCCGATTAGTTCGTCGTAGTCTGTAGAATAGTAGATAATCGCTACGCCGCTGCCAGCCAGTTGCCGCAGCAACTGGTAGATCTCCTGTTTCGTCCCCACGTCTATGCCGCGCGTTGGATCGTTCAGCAGGATGATACGAGGTCTGTTCAACAGCCATTTTGCTATAACGACCTTTTGCTGGTTTCCGCCGGATAAACTGCCGACCGGCATGTCCAGCGTGGCCGCCTTTATTGCCAGAAGTTTAACGAGTGCATCTATGCGAGTAGCTTCCTCGCCCTTGTCGATAATGCCGTTACGAGAGACACTGCCAAGGGCAGCAATCGACAGATTCTCACGAACTGTCATCGGAAGCATCAATCCCTCGATCTTTCGGTCTTCAGGGATAAGTGCGATAGATATCGGGGCGGCTTTAGCCTCCTTGGGACTGTTCAAACGCACACTGTGCCCCTCGACCTGGACTTCGCCCCGGACATCGCGAAGCACACCAAACAGCGCAAGCAAGAGTTCTCGCTGGCCCTGACCGTCCAGCCCGCCAATGCCGATGATTTCCCCCGGCTGGACGTCGAAGGTTATGTCGGTCAGTCGCTCGCCCCAGGAAAGGCCGCGGCACGACAGGATCGGCGTCGTTCGATCACGAAGGCCCGGTTTAGCAGGAAAAACACTCTTGTATTCCCGCCCGATCATCAGTTCGACGACCTGCTTGTCGGTCTTCGTGCCGGCTGGATAAGATTCGATGCTTCGTCCGTTGCGGAATACGGTGCAGTCGTCAGCAAGTTCCGCGATCTCGTGCATGCGATGCGAGATGTAGACCAGCGCCAGGCCATCCGAGCGCAGCCGCTTCAAAACATTGAAAACCTTCTCGACGTCCGACTTTGTAAGAGCTGACGTTGCCTCGTCCAGGATCATCAGTCTGGGTTTGCGGGCAAGAGCCTTTGCAATCTCAACCATCTGCCGGCGGGACAGCGGCAGGTCCTTGACGAGCGACGAGGGATGGATATCGGAGGCCCCGGCGCGCGCCAGGGCCTCTTCTGCCATTATCCTTTGAGCACGCCGGTCGATCATCCCGAACCGCCGCGGCGGATTGCTGATGACGATGTTGTCGGCCACGGAGAGGTCGGGCACAAGCGACAGTTCCTGGAAGACCGATACGATTCCCGCCGCGTTTGCCGTTGCTGGCGTCGAGAAGGAGATATCCTTTCCATCCAGGACCATCCGCCCTTCGTCGGGGGCAGTGACACCTGCCATGATCTTGATGAGGGTCGATTTTCCGGCTCCGTTCTCGCCAAGTACGGCATGAATTGCAGCCGCCCGGATGGCGATGCTGGCGTCTTTCAGTGCTATGACGCCACCATAGCGCTTCGATATGCCGTCCATTCGAAGCAGCGGCTCATCTACGGTCACGCACTCAACCTCCCATCGGTGCACTAGGCTGACTGCGGGCGTGAACGCGCCCACAGTCGATTAGACTGGATCTAGGCGCAGCTATTGGTTTTCCTTGGTCTGCCCCATGATCTCCTGCGCGGTGAAGTTAATGCCGCAGGTCGGGAAGGAGTTGCCAACGAAGAAATTGTCGGACTGATCGGGGTAGTAGTCCTGATCCTTCTTGAAGTCCGGGTGCGACACGAGTGCGGTCGGCAGTTTGACTGCTTGTGGTACCACCTGACCCTCTAGTGCGGCGATAGCCGTCTTGATGGCGACGGCGACCTGTGCCGGACCGGTTCCGGCGGATGAGCATACCAAGCCCTCACCGGAATGCACCGCGCAGAGTTTCCGGAATCCATTCTCAGTTTCGCCCCCAAAAGGTACGAAGGGGTGCTTCGCGTCGATCATAGCCTGAACCACGCCTGTATCTCCGCCTTGTGCGGTGATGCCGTCGAATGGGCCGTTCGTTGCGATCGCGTCAGCAGTCGCCTTCTGGGCGACCCCGTCGTCCCATTTGCCGACGACCTCCGTCACATCAAACTTCTTTCCCGAAGCAGCAAGCGTTTCCGTGATACCGTTGTGGCGGTCAGTATCGACCGACGTGCCCGCAACGCCTCTCACCTCTAGAATTTTACCGCCATTCGGAAGGTGTTTGACAAGCCACTCGGCCCAGGTGACGCCGAGGCCCTTCTGGTCGACGTTGACGTTTATCGCGTCCTTTGTATCCAAGGTATTGTCGAACGCGACGAGGACAACTCCAGCCTCCTTAGCGCGCTTGATAACGGGGCCGAAAGCGGTCGGGTTCTGGGCATTGACGACGATTGCATCATAGCCGGCGTCGATAAAGTTATTGATTGCCGAGATCTGCGCGGGAACATCCTCGCCTGTGGAGACGACCTTGAACTCTTTGAGCTTTGCTTTGACGTCCGGTTGAGCAGCATAGGCTTTTGCCGTTTGGACCATCTGGATACGCCAGGTGTTGGCGATGTAGCCGTTGGCCAGTGCGATCCGATACGGACCTTCTTTTTTTGGATACTGCAGGAACTGTGTGTCGGAAGCCCACGGCGTCATGCAGCCGGGATCTGCAGCCGGTCCAGCTACGACCTTCGGTTCGGCATAAGCGGCACTGCATACCAACGCAACCAAGGGAACGGAAACTGCTGCACTGCACACAGGTTTCAAGATTTTAAGCATGGATGTTCCTCCTCCTCGGGCGACCAAGCCGCCCTCCAATATTTTTATTGGCATGCTTGGTCCGAAAAGGTCTCCATCGCGTCCTTTGCGGAACGTCGAAAAATTAACACAGATGACAGCGCTGTCAAATTCAATTTGATAGCGCTGTCAATTGTGGAATATTGGGGTATTCATTTAGTTACAGGCCTGACCACGGGCTTTACTGGACAATGCTACGATGCGCAGAATAACCCTCGATGACGTTGCTAGCCTCGCAGGCGTGAGCCCGATAACGGTGTCACGGGTACTGCGCAAACCCGGTTCTGTATCTGAGGCTTTACGAGTGCGCGTTAACGACGCGATTGAGAATTTGGGATACGTGCCAAACGTAGCAGCGAGCAGGTTGGCATCATCCCGTACCCATACGATCGGCGTGATCGTGCCGACGTTATACAACGTCATTTTTGCGGAGTATCTCTTCGCTCTCCACGAGGTTCTTGTCACGGCGGGTTATCAAGTCATTGTCGTGAACAGCCGGTATTCGGAAGTCGAGGAGGAGAACGCGATCAAGGCGCTGCTGGGCCAGCGTGTAGAAGCTGTGATCATCGCGGGTATCCACCACACTCCGCTGTCGCGTCAGTTGTTAAAACAGGCACACCTACCGGTCGTCGAGACTTTCGAATTGGCGGACGAGCCCATCCACCTGAATATCGGGATGTCACAAGAACGGGCCGGCCAAACTGCGACCCATCATCTCATCACCCGCGGTTTTCAACGGATTGCCTTCATGACCGGCAATCTCGATCATCGTGCCCAGTCCCGGTTCGACGGCTATCATGCCGCGATGCAGGCGGCCGGTCTCAAGAGCCTTGAGTTAATTACCCATAGACCGCGTCATAGTTCGGTGGCGCTTGGATCCGAGCTTTTCGCCGAAATGCATTCAAGGGGTGAGCTTCCGGAGGCGATCTTTTGCACCGACGACAACCTGGCGCTTGGCGCTATGCAAGAGTGTAGAAAGCGCGGTATTCTTGTACCGAACGATATTTCCATAATTGGCTTCCACGATCTCGAATTTGCTGCATGTGCAGCACCCTCGCTTTCTTCAGTCGCTACGCGTAGGTACGAAACTGGGGTGCTCGCAGCCAAAAAGGTGCTTGCCGCACTTGATGGATCGACAAGCCACCTCATTGAGAAAATTGACATGGGATTTGCCCTTGTCGAGCGCGAAAGCACTGCTCCCGAATGAAGGAAATCATAGGCCCGAAGGCGGCGAGAGCAGCTTATCTAGGTGGCGATGGCGACGACGGGCCACGTGAATTTACCAGCCTTGCCTGGGCCGCCCGCGTTAGGGCGTAAACCGCAAAAAAAGATCGACTAGGACTGGCAGCAATCATCACCGAAGAAGACGATTCGCGATTTCAGTTTCACGGGCGATCTCCCGTTCTCACCACGGAGGCCATGGTGTCGACATCGCATCCGTCGTCGACATTCGCTGCGATCGAGATGCTGAGATCGGGCGGCAACGCCATGGACGCTGCTGTTTGCGCTTCCACGGTGCAGGCGGTCGTCGAACCGCAATCGACAGGCATCGGCGGCGACTATTCCCGCCGACTGGGAATCCCTTAAGCACCCTGAGGGTCGAGGAATGAGCAAGTACAAATATCTGACCAACGATGCACGTCAGGGGATGGGCGGATTATCGAGCGCCGCAATGATGTCGCAGTCGTCAACTCCCTGCTCAAGACATTGAGCCGGGAGAATGAGATCGAGCGAGACAGAAAGTCAGTCATGCAGGTCGCCACGCTGCTGCTGTCACTCTGGAAACAGGGAATGAATCATCCAGCCGCGCACCTTCGGTCGCCAGCTTGTCAATGTTTGGCGTCTTGATGTCGGAACCGTGGCAGCCGACATCCTTCCAACCCAAATCGCCCGATATGATGTAGACAATTTTGGGGGATGTGCCTTGGGCGTGGGCCTCGGCGGAGCAATTACCCCTTGGATTCGACGAGGATCACCAGAGACTCCGGCACCACCCCGTCGAAGGCCATCGCATCGGCGGCTGCCTTGCTCTGCATCGCCGCCTGCAAGGCATCAATATCCGGAACTTCCATCATTACCGCCACGCGAGTCGGATCTTGAGGATCAACAAACGTTCGGATGTTGGTCACTCCGAGCGGACCGAAAAACTCCTCGCGCTTCGGTGAGGTCAGCCAGTGTTTCGCGCCCTTTGTGATGTTGTGATAGCCAATAATCGTTGGCATGGCATCCTCCCTGCGACGACGCCGACGGCCGGATCAAGGACCGCGCTCCATCTCGCAAGGCTACCGTGCCCTGTTTTTGCTGTGCTGTAAATTGGTGGCGGTCAGGGCGCGGGGACGGTTGAGCAAGGGCGCAGATACAGATGATGAAGATCGCCAGGGTCGTCACTCAGTTACTGCCGTGTGGGGAACGCCGGCCGACTGCTGGAAGGGCCCTTGCCCAACCAGGTCGCGAGCAGTTGCCCGGGACCCGGGGTGACCGAAACGGGTCAAGGATTGCCGTATGGCTGCTCCGAAGGAAGGGCAGAGATGGGTCGAAACGAGCCAGCGCCGACCGGGCTGCACATGACAGCTCTTGGGCGGAAGAATTTGCCCCTGACAAATTGGGCCCCAGCCAATTTTTATGCGATCGTAGATTGCGACATTGGAGTAGCGCGAAGCTGCGGCTACCGGCGTGGAAAAGGTAGCATGTGGCTGTAAACCTGCAATTTTTGGAGACGATCGTCAGAGGAGAATGAGGCGCCATAGGCGTAAATTGCGCCTGCGTGAGAATCTTGGCTTCCCACATGATTTCAATGGCTTGACGAAAGTTCGTTGAAATCCCATTTTTTCCCGCCGCGTGCGACCGTGGATGCCAGCTTTGCGCCCTGGCTTTGGGCCTCAGTCAACAGGGCGGTTATTTCGGCAATTATTTCCACTTTCGGGACTGATATGCGGTCCAGCGTGCCATCAGGCTAAAGGCTGTTTTCCGGCATGGGGAGCAGTTGCCACAAACCTTATTGCAGATTCATGGCCGTTGTTCCATAAATCCGGCAGCTTGGGAACCAATGTGTGCAATCTTCTGCATTAACAATTTACGCAAAATACGTAATTTGCACTCTATAAAGGAGATAGATTATGGGTGCAGCGCTTCAAATCCCCGCATCGGATTTTTCTCGTCGCTTTGGACGAGTTCGCGAAGCGGTACATAAGGCCGGGGTGATTGAAGTCACGTCGCATAACCGAGTCGTGGGTGCCTACATCAGCGCAGACGAGCTTGAGCATTTCAACCGTCTCAAGCGACGTGAGGTGCAGGTGCTTCATGCAAGCGAGATCGATGACGAGCTACTCACTGAGATTGAGAACGCAGAGTATGGCGTGATCTCTAAGTGAAACTGCCAGACCCTACGCCGGGTCTCGTGATCCGGTTCGATTACACTTGGTACAAAGACCACTTCAAGAAAGAACGACCGTGTGCCATCGTCCTGGCCTCAAGTGAGACAGGTATGGTCACGGTTGTTCCGATTACACATCCGTACCCAGATATTGGGGAAGAAGACCAATCGTTGCAGGTACCCGAAGATGTCTGCAAGGCGATGGGTTTGGATGAGGACATCAATTACGTTCGACTGAATGAGGTCAACCGATTTGAGTGGCCTTCAGACCGTATCAAGCCATTGCCAAACGATCCCTCTCGCTGTGACTACGGAAACGTTCCCAAAGATTTCTTCTTGGAAATGAGAAAGCGTCTAGCAGAGACCGTCCGAGCAGGTCGGCTCAACACTTCCAAGGCTTGAACAATCCAGCATCCATAATTGCTCGGAAATGTCGCCGGAACGGTCAGCATCATCAACCAGCTTGGTCGGCCAACGCACATCCATGAGCCTGCAATCAGGTTTGTGGCAACTGCTCCATAATGCCGCTGTTTTCGCCATAGAAGTGGACTTCCGCCGCGAGGACCGCTCGGCTACGTCTTGAACTCGACAGGAGATCTCGTGATGTTCAGGACTGCCAAGCCGGAAGACGCAGAACAAGCAATCCAGGTCATAAGGCAATCCATTGAGGAACTTTGTTTTGCCGACCATCGACGTGACCAGGATATTCTGCGCATGTGGCTTTCAAACAAAACGCCCGACAATTTTCGGTCATGGACGACGTCTCCAGATCAAATCCTACTGGTGGCCGAGCGCGATGGAGAAATTTGCTGTGTCGGTGGCGTCGCAAGAGATGGGGAAATCACCTTGAACTACGTTTCGCCTAAGGTTCGGTTCCAAGGGATAAGCAGAGCCATGGTCGATGCCTTGGAAAGGGTTCTCCTAGACTTAGGCCGCACGCGAATTCGCCTTGTAAGCACTAACACGGCGCTGCGCTTCTATCACTCAATCGGATATCGCGATTTCGGGCCGCCGGAATTCTGGGGGCAGTTGCCGGGCTATCCGATGGAGAAAGAGCTAGCCTGAATGGCGGGTTCGGGCCGATAGCCGAGATCGACGGACGACGGCTTGGCGCCGCCAATTGCGGTCATTGCAACGCAGTTTATCATTCGATTGGCACGAGGTTCGACGGCATATGAAAACCACGGTCTTATGTAGCAGACGAGGGGCAACTTTGCCGCACACCGGAAACCGCCCCATAAATCAGTTCGCGAGCTGCCGCCCCTGTGCCCTCATAGAGGTGGAGGCGCCGGCACCTTGATTATGTTGCGACGTCGAAGCCCAACTGGCCTAATGCAGCAACTGCGGCGTCCTGGTCCTGCTGATAGCTGCCGCCAGAAATACCAATGCCACCGATGAGCTTGCCATTTTCAAGGATCGGGTAGCCGCCCCCGACCGCAACCATTCGTGGGCGATGGGCGAGCGGCGCGACTTTGGGATCGCTCGTGACGTAGTCATTCCAAACATGTGTCGCGAAGCCGAAGGACGATGCGGTCCACGCCTTGTCGATGGCAACATCCACCGTGAGGAACGGCGCGCCGTCCATCCGCTCAAAGGCTCTCAGATTGCCAGTCGCATCAGTAACGGCAACGGCGGCTTCCATACCGACTTCGCGCGCAGCCGCCAGTGCGGCTTCAATGAGGGCAGTGGCGGATTCGCGATTGATCGAGGCGGTGGCAACGGATTTCGTGGATTTGATCTCAGTGTTCACGTCAGTCTCTTTCTGGACAAGCGGTCCAATTGGGGTTGATTGGCTGCCGTTCGGCTCCGCTTAGAAGCCTTCGAGCACGACCTTGCCAATTGCGGTCCCGCGCTCGATCAGAGCGTGGGCCTTCTTGAGGTTCGCGGCGTTGATCGGAGAAAGGCGCTCTGTCAGCGTGCTGCGAATCTTTCCTTCATCGACGAGACGCGAAACTTCGTTCAGAATTCTGCCCTGCTCCCCAAGGTCCGGCGTGCCATAGATGGGACGGGTGAACATCAGTTCGTGATGAATGGACACGGCCTTCCGCTTGAAGAGCATGATGTCGAACGTCTTGGGATCGTCGATCAGGGCAAACCGACCCTGTGGTGCGATCAGTTCTGCAATCTGATCGACATGCTTTTCAGTATGGGTCGTTGAAAAAACAAACGCTGGAGACCCGATCCCCAGGACCGCCACTTCGGCAGCAAGTGGCTTGGAGTGGTCGATGACATGGTGGGCACCAAGCGATGCTACCCACTGCCTTGTCTCGGGTCGGGATGCAGTGGCAATCACTGTGAGATTTGTGGTCTGACGGGCGATCTGGACCGCGATCGACCCGACACCGCCGGCTCCCCCAATGATAAGGATTGCCGGAGCAGCGCCCGGGACCGCTTTACTTACATCGAGACGGTCGAAGAATGCTTCCCATCCGGTGAGCGCCGTGAGCGGCAAGGCGGCAGCCTCAGCCCAGTCCAGCGATGTCGGTTTTTTGCCGACGATGCGTTCGTCGACCAGATGAAATTCGGCATTTGTGCCGGAGCGGGTGATCGAGCCCGCATAGAAGACCTCGTCGCCTGGTTGAAACAGGGTTACATCCGGACCAACGGCGCGTACGATGCCGGCGGCATCCCAGCCGATCACCTTCCAGGCGTCGCCCTGAGGGGGTGTGCTGCGACGCACCTTGTAGTCAACCGGGTTCACCGACACGGCCTTCACTTCGACAAGGATGTCGTGGCCGGTCGCGGTTGGGGTCTCGAGTTCGATATCGAAGAGCGAAGCCTCGTCGGTGATCGGTGACGGAATCTTGTATCCAACAGCTTTCATTCTGGTCTCTCCTGCTTGCTGGAGACACAGATAGAACGTATCTTACAATTGTGCGATACGCACAAGCATCGCACATAGTGTCAAAAAGGGTACCGTCATGGCCAAGGCCCGCCACTCTCGATTCGATTGCAATCCAGGCTGTTCGGTGGAAGCCGCCATCAGTCTGATCGACGGAAAGTGGAAGTGCGTCATCCTTTTCCATCTCCTTGGCGGCACGATGAGATTCAATGAAATTCGACGGCAAGTCGGAGGCGTTACCCAGCGCATGCTTACCAACCAGCTCCGCGAGCTGGAGGAAGACGGATTGATCGACCGGAAGGTCTACGCCCAGGTGCCCCCCAAAGTGGAGTACAGTATTTCGGCGCTGGGACGCAGTCTCGAGCCAATTCTCGTGTCTCTGAAGAGTTGGGGCGACGAGAATATCGGACGCTTTGGAAAGGCCCTCGTTGCCCCTGGTGATGCTTTTCAAGCAGCGTAGTTAGGAGACCCCTGAATTGCGTGGGATGGACTTGCCCTTCTGTTGAGTGAGGCTTGCCATGGGAATTCGAGGACCACGTCCCGCACCCCGGTGAAGCAATCTAACAAGTCCGCTTTGGGGCACCAAAGCGGTCACCTGCCGATGAACCCGTCCTTTGGACCGTATTGGGCCTCACACGTCACTTCATTGCGACGACGACTTTCCCCTTTGCACGACCCGTTTCGACGTAGTTCAGAGCCTCGTTGGTCCTCTCGAACGGGAACACGCGGTCCATCACGGGGCGTATGGCACCCGCCTCGATTAGGGAGGTGATCTTTCCGAGCTGCCCGCCGTTGGCTGTCATGAAGAGAAACGAATAGCTGACCCCTCGACGTTGCGATTTTTTCCTGATCTCGGAACTCAGCAGTCGCATGACCTGTTGCAGCAGCCAGCCAGAGCCGTTCTGCCTCGCAAAGTCGAGATCAGGCGGACCGGAAATCGAGATCAACTTCCCGCCGGGCTTCAGCACACCAAGGGATTTCTCCAGCGTCTCCTTGCCAAGGCTGTTCAGCACGACGTCATAGTCATGCAGCACCTTCGCGAAGTCGTCTTTCTTGTAATCGACCACGACGTCTGCGCCGAGAGTCTTTACAAGCGTGACATTTGCTGTGCTGGTGGTCGTCGCCACATATGCCCCGAGATATTTTGCAAGCTGGATCGCGATTGCGCCTACTCCGCCCGAGCCCGCATGAATCAGGACCTTCTGCCCCTTCTGCACGTGGGCCCGCTCGACAAGTGCCTGCCATGCTGTCAGCGCAACGAGCGGAATGGACGCGGCCTCGTTCATCGTCAGATTGGTCGGCTTCCTCGCTACGTCGGCCTCGTCCATGGCGATATATTCCGCAAATGTCCCGATGCGATCTTGCGCCGGACGTGCATAGACCTCGTCACCGGGCTTGAATTGCCGGACATTGGCCCCAACCCGGACCACGACGCCCGCGACATCGTTACCGAGCACCAACGGAAGGCGGTAGGGCAGGATGAGCTTGAACTCTCCGTCCCTGATCTTGTTGTCCAAGGGGTTCACCCCGGCGGCATGAATCTCGACCATGACGTCGTTCTCACGCAACTCCGGCACAGGACTTTCGCCAGGCCGCAGCGCACTGCCTTTCTTATAGCGATCGATCAGGAATGATTTCATCAGATTAACTTTCGTCTCCATGGTGAGTTGACCGAGCCACCAGCGCGGCGATGAATGCTCAATCGCGAAGTCTGTTGAATTTCCGAAGGCTTCTGTCGACGAAGGCCTCAGGCAGGAAGCGGCGCACGAAGCGGACTTGCCCTGCGGCCTTTCCGGCCGTGTAGCGTCGTTTGGGCGATACCGCATTGGCAGCCCTTACGACCATTTCGGCCACCACTTCTGGTGCATCGCCCTTTGCGACGATCTCGCGCATTAAACTCTCTGCGTCGGCGCGAACCGTATCGTAGACGGCAAGCGGACGATCCGGTCGAGTGATGTTCTCTTCGAAGGACGTGCGGGTCACGCCAGGCTCGACAAGCACGATGCGTATACCCTGCGTTCGTACTTCGTGGTCGAGAGACTCTGAATAGCCTTCGATCGCGTGCTTGGTCGATGCGTAGAGCGCATTATAAGGAGCGGGGATCAGCCCGAGTATGGAGCTGAGGTTGACGATCCGGCCTCGACGCTGCCGTCTCATCACCGGTAGGACCGCATTTGTCATGCGGATGGTGCCAAACACATTCACGTCGAATACGGCCTTCGCCTGTACCGTCGTGGATTCCTCAGCGCCGCCAAGCAGTCCAATCCCGGCATTGTTGACGAGAAGGTCGATCCGTCCCGCGCGGTTTAGAACCTCGTCGACGACACTCTGCACAGATGCATCATCAATCACGTCGCAGATCAGCATTGTGATCCCCTCTGCAGTGTCGGGCATCGGCTTTCGGCTGGTGCCGAAGACACGGTAGCCATCGCGCTGCAGCGCTTGTGCCGTCACCAGCCCGATGCCGGAGGAGGCACCGGTGACCAGTGCGATGCCGCGTTCTGTCTTGCTCATCGGCGTCTGCTTTCATTTTGTCGTGGAACATCGATGAACATTGAGTTACTATCAAATCAATAGCAAGTCACTACTAAAAAGATATCGACATGAAGAATCTTTCGGACCAGCCATGCCTTATTGCCCGGAGCCTGGCGCTTGTTGGGGACGCATGGAGCATGCTGATCATGCGCGACGCCCATGCGGGGCTGACCCGCTTCGATGATTTCCGCAAGAGTCTCGGTATCGCGCCGACGATGCTGACCGGGCGGCTTTCAGCCTTGACCGAGGAGGGGCTGCTGGAGAAGCGCCGCTATTCCGACCGTCCGCCACGGGACGAATATGTATTGACGGAAGCCGGTCGCGACTTTCTGCCGGTGCTGTTTGCGATTGGCGCGTGGGGGCGCAAGCATCGCGGCGGGGGCGAGGTAACCCGTTTCTTCGACGCCGAGACCGGAACGGAGATCGATCCCGTCACCATCGACCGTGCGACCGGCGCTCCGGTCGGAACACGTCCCATTCGCGTCGCCGCGCCCGAATGAGCGATTGGTAAGCGGTGTGGGGCCGCATCCGCTTTTGGGGCCGTCTGCAGTCATCGACAGGTGACCGCTCTGCACCAAGAGGGCGACTACCATTGCTAGGTCCTGCAACCGCTTTTTCAAGGTCGAACCCGCGCGGACGTCCGCAATGGGCTGCGGATTCGAGCCTGGCCTTCCGAGCGCCGAACTTGATGGCGTTCGGCAGGCCCGGATTGCCGCTCGATCTATCCTCATGAAGCCGGTGGAGTTGCCCCCCAGTCCGATGATCCGCCATCGCTCGCTTATGCCATCTCCAGCGGCGCATCGCCTGACCGCGCTTTCGCGTTCGTGCGATGCGTCAATTGAACGCTGCAAATTATAAGCCGCGTGTTCGCCCGAAGGTACGCAAGAAGAGATTGATCGAGACGGCGACTTTGTCGATGTCGGGCACATCTTGCGAATAGCGGCCGGTATAGAGCTTTACAATCAGTTTGTCGCGCGCTTGGCCATCCAGGTCGAAATAAAGATGCAGGTAATAGGATTGCTTGTCGCCACCACGGCTTACGGTTCTGCGCCGCTGCGTGACGTGCCTTAGTTCGGTCTTGAACGGCTTGAAGCCATCAAGGGATAGCGTGACTGTTTTCGACTGGAAAAGGGTCCCTGTCGGCACGGTGACCACAGCCTTGTCCAACGCAAGACTGACGACACGACCGGGGATACCATCCACATTTGCAGGTTCGTCGAGCTTGAAGGCGTGGAACAGTCGTCGGGGCTTTTCGAAGCAGATCAGGGATGCGATGGCGAGCACAACAATGTTGATCCCCGACCAGCAAGCAGCAACCGGTGAGAACTCACCTGTGATGTGAGCGGTCTCCGGCACGACGTTTACGAGCAAGCCAAGCGCCGTGACCGTGGTCAAGCTGGCAATCCAGGCGAAGGTATATCTATCGAATCCACCGGCTTCGTTGCCGCTACCCTTCGGGGTGACCCTGAACGGCTTGCCGAACGGACGGATCAGGCTCGAAACGACCGTTGGCAGCATGCGAAACGTGGCGAAGGCGCCGACTGCGCTTGAGATCAACGGCAAATACCGCGTCGGTGTTATCCAGAGCATCAAGAGAAAATAGGCGGTCAGCAGCGGCACCTGGTGGGACACGTAGTCGGCGGCACTGGTGAAGTAGAGCGGAAGGACGCCGAACCACAAATAGACAATCGGAACGACCAGGATGGTGAAGCGAACCAAGTATTGCACCAGCCACGAAACGGGCAGGAACATGACCCGCTGAAACAGTGACAGACCCGGACCGCGCAAAGGGCCATTACGGAGATAAAGCGTCTGAATGCCGCCCTGGCACCAGCGCTCGCGCTGCACGAAGTAGCCGGCCAGATTCTCCGCCGCCAACCCCATCGAGAGCCGCTCGTTCAAATAGCGTGTCTTGTAGCCCTGGTTCAGCATGGCAAGCGTGGTCAACAGGTCTTCGGTGATGGACTCGGTTGGAAAGCCGCCGATCGCGTCGATTGCCTTGCGTCGCGCGATCGAACAGGACCCGCAACAGAAGCTGACGTCCCAGACGTCTCTGCTTGGCGCGATTTCGTCGAAGAACAAACGCTGCTCGTCCGGCCAGATGTTTTCCAGCCCGAGGTTTGACTGCACTGGATCGGTATTGAAGAAATGCTGTGGCGTTTGGACGATGCCAATGCTTTCATCGGAAAAAAAGGGCAGCGTGCGGCGCAGGAAATGCCGGTAGGGCACGAAATCCGCATCGAAGATTGCAACAAAGTCGCCCGAGCTCACCTTCAGGCCGTTATTCATATTGCCCGCCTTGGCATGGGCGTTGTCGGGTCTCGTAACGTGGATTGCTCCCCTGGCTTCGCAGTAGGCCTTGAGCCAGTCACGACGCTGATCATCGAGCACGAAAACCTTTAACCTGTCAGTCGGATAGTCGAGCGACAGGGCTCCGATGATGGTTCTTTCCAGAACGTCGAGGGGTTCGTTGTAGGTGGGGATGAATATATCGACGGTTGGGAGTTCGTCTTCGTCCTGCTCGAAGAAAGCCTTCGCGAGCCTGTCTGCTTCGGCGCTGCGATCGACGCTTCGGCTCATGAGTATCAAAAACAGCACGACTTCAAAAACGGCCAGAATTTCGACAAGGAACAGGAACCAGACCCAGTAAAAACCTGGACCATCATTCGGAAAAGGAAGCACGGTTTCCACAAGTCGCCACACCATGTAGCGCAGTGCGACCGCAGCCACGAAAACGCACGTGATCGTCCGCGCCCAAGTGTGGGAGCGCGACCAATTGAAAGGTCCGAGAAGAAAGAAGGCAAGGACAAGAAAGGTCGGCGCCAGCGCTAGGAGATGCTGAACCACAGGCTTTCAATCCATCTTTTGAAACCAACATCGTGTTTGGACAAGCGTACCTGCACCGTGCGCCCGACCTGACAGAAATTCGCAAAGTCGGTATTGAGGGCTGAGGGAGCAAGGCTGAGCCGGATACGGGCGCTGCGCGCCGTCGTCACGGGCTGATTGGCCGCAAAGGCGTCTTTCTCGACAATCGCAGAACTGCCCCTGACAGACAGGACCGCGGCTTTGAAGGCGTCGCCGCGCCCGAAAAGTCGCACTTCTGCAGTCCGGCCAACGGAAATTTCGTCATAGTCGCCCTCGGGAACGAGAATATCCACGAACAGCTCGCGGCAATCGAGGACGCGCATCAGCTCGTTATTCAAAAGAACATTCGAGCCATTCACGATGTTGCTGCTCCATACGACCCCATCGAAGGAAGCGGAAACGGTTGCCGACGTCAGGCTGTCAACGCGATTGCTTTCTTCGGCAATCTGCTTTTCGACTTCGATAGCGCGCGTCTCGTTTTCCGCTATGCGCGTGTTGAGATCGTTGATGCGAACAAGCACTTCGTCCTCGCGCTGCCGGGAATAGGGGACATCGTTTTGTCCGTCGCCGATGAAGATGCCCTGCCGGACGGCATCAAGCTTCTGTTGAAGTTGTTCAACGGTCAGGTTGCTGATTTCGACTTCCCCACCCGTGGCTGCTCCGGCAGCTCGGGCCGATTCGACGAGCTTTTTTGTCAAAATGCCCTTTTGCTCGAGGGTCAGCCGTCGGTCGAGATCGACTTGCGCGACAAGATCCTGTGCCTGGGAAACCTCGACCCGCTTGCGCAGGATTTCGACTTCGCGTTCAAGATTGGCGACGGTCGTGTTCTTGTAGACTTCCAGCCGCGCCGACAGTTGCTGGCGAAGCGCGATCATCTCGTCGCGCTCGCGTTTCAGCGCCGCAGCGCGGTCAAGGGCCGCATTGTGCTCGGCCCGGAGTGAGGCAAGAGTTGCCCTGTTCACGCGAGCGTTGACAATCCTCAGGAGCGGCTGTCCTTCGACGACGGGGGCGCCCACTCTGGCTGGCGCTTCCGCAATCGCGCCGTCGATTGGGGCATTTATGGCGACAAAGCGCGCGTTGACCGTTCCATCAAGACTGGTGACACCGGTCACGCCGGGTAAAAAAACGATCACGGCAAGCACCAGCAGCACGAGCCCGATCGTGATGCGGATAAGGCGATGGTTCCATATCATTTTTTGTATCCGACCTCGGCGGCGACGAAGGACCAGCTTTCTACAGCACAAGTTCTCAATTAGGACGAGCAGAATTGCCGACAAGGGATGGTAGTAAATTTGAGCACTGCTACTGGCTTTACGAGGGTGTGAGTGCAAGCCGCTCGGCGGCGTTGCGCGTCGATTGCGGTCTTCCTGAAACCGATCAGCATGTTGTTCCACAGGAAATGTTCGTCGCCACGGGCGTCATTTCGAGAGCGATATCGAGGAACTTGCATGCCATGCCGGGCGAAAGACGCGTCCAGGACGTGAACCCTTGATGCGCCTGAGATAGCGGCTTGCATCGCCTGCGTCAGAGGCAGGTCTTATGATCACAAAATGTCGGTCTGTCCGCCACGGGGCGCTCAAATATGTTTGAGCCGCTCTTCAAGCGCCGCATCGGACTAAAGTCTGATCGCACCCTCGGGGTCACAGTTTGGCCCAATTCCGCCGGAATTTTTCATCCCGCGTCGACTACTTCAGGCCATCTCGTTCGAGATGGTACAATCAGCAGCAGACACGGGCTGCAGGAATGCCATCGGGAAACGCTTCCGCAGGAAGTGTGTCCCCAGAGGCTGAGGGGATCCATGTCTCATGCACGCGACCGGCAACTGGACGGACTTCGTACTGTCGCCGTCTCAATGGTCCTTTACCACCATTTCTTTGCGGTTGACGGATCAGTTCTCGGTCATCTCGGCGTCCGTTTGTTCTTCGTCTTGAGCGGCTTCCTGATCACGCGGCTTCTGCTCGATGCGCGTTCTTCCTTCGATTATCGGCCGGCCCCTGCGCTCAAAGCATTCTACATTCGCCGCGCACTGCGTATATTTCCGCCCTACTTCGCGATGTTGGGATTCATCTGGCTCGTCAACCTCGAAGGCGCGCGCGGCAGCCTCAAGTGGCATGCGTTCTATCTATCAAACTTCTGGTATGCGCTTCGCGATGAGTGGACGCCCTGGGTGTTGTGTCACACTTGGAGCTTGAGCATCGAGGAACAGTTCTATATCGCCTGGCCGCTGGTCATCCTGTTGGCTCCGCGCCGGTTGATTGCATCGATCTGCGTCGCGGCCATTGTGTTCTCGCTGGCCTATCGCATCTATTGGCCATTTACCGGCACGCCATCTCTTGCGCGTGATCTTCTTCCACCAGCGTCGGTCGATGCGCTCGTAGCCGGGGCCCTTCTCGCCGTCCATCGTACAAGCAGCGACGGTTGGCCCCGATGGATTGGGCTGAGCGTTGCCCCTTTGACTGTCGCTGCGATGATCGTCCTGTGGTTGAAGTCGGTGCCCATGACACCGACGCTGGAGTGGCTGACGTGGATCGGTGCGGAGGTTTTCCCCGTGATACCACTCGTCGTGCTGGTCGGATGCTGTTCGTCTGGCATGCGCGGACCGTTCGGCCATTTTCTGGAACGCCCGTCGATGATCGCGGTCGGACGGATGAGTTACGGCGTTTACCTCTTTCATCCCATAGTGCTGTCGCTGGTCGTCAAGGCTCAGACATGGATTCCGGTCAACGTCTCGGCGCAGGGGCCGGGTCGCTTTGTGATTGCGACGACGGCTACGTTGGCGCTGGCGTCAATTTCCTGGCTGGCGTTCGAAAAGCCCCTCAACCAACTCAAGCGCTACTTCCCCTATGTCAGCCCGACAAGAACCAAGGCGTCACCGTTGATCCTGCCAAGCAAGGGCTGCGAGCGGGCGTATGATGCCGCAGCCTATCGCCCCAGCTATGCCAACCGCGATGAACGTGGGAGCTGATACGTTGTCCATCCCACTGATCTCCGTCGTGCTGCCGGTCTATAATGGAGCGCCCCACGTTGGCGCTGCGCTCGAGAGCATTCTGCGTCAGGACTACGGGCACTTTGAAATCATTGCGCTCGACGACGGGTCGACCGATGGCTCGCTGGAGATCCTCCAGCGCTATCGCAATGCCGACGATCGCATCCGTATCGTGTCACGGGAAAATCGCGGACTGATCGCGACCTTGAACGAGGGCATCGCCATGGCGAAAGGCGATCTTATCGCCAGAATGGACGCGGACGATATTTCCTACCCCTCCCGCTTCTCGCGCCAGGTCGCGCTCTTTGCAAAGCAGCCTCAGCTCGCAATCAGCGGTACCGGTATCGACCAGCTTCTCGGCAGTCGCGTGGTCCAAGGTCGGCCAAATCCGATCTATCAGACCGGTGACTGGCACGTATTGTCGATGTTCTTCACCATCTTCCTGCACTCGACGGTGATGTATAATCGCAACGTCATTCCTGAAGACATGCTGGTGTATGACGCAGGCTATGTTCATGCCGAAGACTTCGATCTCTTCGGACGCATTGCGCGACAATTCCCGGCGGCGATGATCGATGAGAGCCTCGTTGCCTATCGCATTCATAGCGACAGCGTCTCAAGCAGGCACAAGCGACAAATGCGCCAGACCCACTTGAAGATCGTCGCCGAGAACCTTCAACGGCAGTCGCTTTGCGACGATCCCGGCGCCCTTTGCGCCATCGGTGTGGCGGTCACCCCCGAGACGGTGCGCCGTGCTGCCGATTGCATTCTTGCGATCGAACGAAAAATCGCCGAGCAAGCAGGCCGTGCGTCCTCGAGCTATGAGCACGGAACCTTGTGTTTCTTCTATTTCCTGTATCAGCTGATAATCGACGAGCAGGAACCGGCACTCACACATGCCTTTCTGACGCTGACGGGAAAGTGGCAGCTCATCCGGCGTCGTGAGCGGTATGGCCTTCGCTCTGCTGCCTACGCACCGTGGCTGTGCCGTTTTTCAGCCGGTGCGACCCGGCATATGGATCTCATGGCGCGGTACTATCAGTCGGTGCCAGCCAGAAGCGTAGGGCCGCTTCAGGGGCTCGCATGATGTCACAGAAGCACCAGGGAATCGCGCGTAAACGGGGCAATCGCTCATTGAGGTCACGGCACCCATGCTAGAATTCCTCGCATTGAGTTTTCGGCTATTGCATCAGGCGCTGGGTCGGCGGATAGGCCTGCTCCTGGTTGTCGTCATTTTGGGACTGAACACGGCTGTCCTCGAAGGTACCGGCATCGGCCTCATTATCCCGATGCTCGGCATTATCGCGGGCAAGGGTGAGCCGTCAGGGATGGCCGGGCTCTCGGCGCTCTTCCAGCAAGTGGGCGCCGGGCTGGATGACCGGACAAGGCTGATTGCGATCGCCGCCGCGATCCTCGGGCTGATCACCCTGAAGAACGTACTGGCGTTCGCCAACGCCGTACTGACCAATATGATCTACGGCCGAGCCGGCCACGCCATGCGAAGTTCTCTTGCCAGGCAGCTCTTGACGATCGGCTTCCCGTTCTTCCTTCAGGAAAGTCCCGGGCGACTGCTCAATATCATCTCCAACGAATCCTGGCGGGCTTCGGACGCAATACAGACCACCCTTGCGACGATCGTGAACGCATCGGCCGTCGTCATTCTGCTTGCCTTTCTCTTGCTTCTTTCATGGCAGATGACACTTGGCGTCGCTCTCGGGCTCGTGTTGATCCAGGCGCTTCACGCGCTGCTCTCGGCCAGCCTCAAGGGTCCAAGCCGCAATGTCACCTCGTTCAACAGCGAACTCGCTGCCAAGATGCTTCATCTTGTGCACGCCGGGCGGCTCATCCGCGCGTTTGGACAGGAACAGCGCGAAAAGGCAATCTTCGATTCTTCCTCGGATGCGGTCAGAAGTGCGGGCTTCGTTCTGCAGTCTCGCCAGGCCGTATTGCCGCCGCTGACGGAGGTCCTGCATTCAGGTCTTTTCTTGACCGTCGTCGTCAGCGCCTGGCTTTGGGGCGTCAGTTTTCCGAATGTCGTGGCTTTCGTCGTCTTGCTATATCGGCTGCAACCCCATGTGCGTGCACTGCAAATGGCATGGAGTGCCGTACAAGGCTGGAGCGGTTCTTTGGAAGAGGTAAGATGGCTCCTGGATTCGTCTGACAAGCCGAAACCGCCTGAGGGTGATCAGGCGATCCAGGGGCTCCACCAAGAGATTAAATTTGAGGACGTGACGTTCAAGTATCCAGGCTCAGGCTCGCGACCCGTCGTGTTGCGCGCTGTAACCTTCGATATTCGCAAAGGACGTTCGACGGCAATCGTTGGGCGATCGGGCGCTGGAAAAACGACGATCGTCAATCTTCTGTGTCGATTTGTCGAACCTGATGGAGGCCGCATCCTGGTCGACGACATCCCGCTCAATCAAATCGATCCGAACCACTGGCGACGGCAGATTGCGCTTGCCAGCCAAGACCTTGAGCTGATCGACGGCACTATTCTTGAGAACATTACCTATGGCCACAGCGCTTCGCTTGACGAGGCCAAGAACGCAGCCAAACTGGCCGAGGCACATGAGTTCATCGACAAGCTGCCGGACGGGTACGAGACCGTCGTCGGCTACAGGGGAGCCACGGTTTCGGCCGGTCAGCGACAGCGCATCGCGCTTGCAAGGGCGCTGGTGCGCGATCCGGAAATCCTCATTCTGGACGAGGCGACGAATGCCATGGACGGCCTGTCGGAGGCAGCGATCGTCGAAACCTTGAAATCAAGAGCCGGTCGGCGCACGACAATTGTCATCAGCCATCACCGCAGCACCATCTCGTTCTGTGACGAAGTGGTCATCCTGCACGGCGGACACGTCAAGAACCAGACGCCTTTTGCCGAGATCGCGACATTGAGCATGGACCAGCTCTACGAGCTTTCCTCCTAGGCCTCCAAGAACCTTTGCGCATTGCGGAAGTCGCGCCATCCGGATCGTTCCATTGCAGACCGCCATGCCGCCTAGCATCGTCGTCGAAAGGGGCAGACGCGATGTGCAAAATCGACTGGCGCGCTGCTAACCTGAGGGCTCGGGCGCATGTGGCTCTTCCTCGTCGGGATAACCTGTCGCCAGAAACTCTTCGGCATCGAGATAGGCGTAGGTTTTGGGCCTTAAATCGACCTCCAGGATATGCACAGCAACATCACCCGAATGTTCCCTCATGGCTTGGCATATGAATAGCCTGCCCAAGGAAAGAGCCTGATCATGACCTTGTGGAGACTGTGGGCGCGCAGGCGATAGTCGATCTGCTCATCCGGTTCTTCCTCGGGGCCTTCGCATAAATAGATGCGCAGATTGCCGAAGATCGCGCTGCGAAGTCGAAGCATTGCAGATTTGCCGTTAAGGAACGCGGCCTTTCTTCTTCACCTGCTCAAGCAGGGCGAGCAGACCTTTGAGGATCTCCGTGGGAGAGGGCGGGCAGCCCGGAATATGGAGGTCCACTGGCACAACCTTCGAAACTCCGCCGAGGACCGCGTAGCTGCCGGCAAAGCAGCCGCCATCGTGGGCGCAGCCGCCGAGCGCGATCACCCATTTGGGGGCGGGCGTGGCATGATAGGTTCGCAGCAGTGCCTCCTCCATGTTCCTCGTCACCGGTCCCGTCACCATCAGAACATCGGCATGGCGGGGCGAGGCAACGAAACGGATACCGAAACGCTCGACATCATAGAAGGCATTGCTGAGCGCGTGCATTTCGAGTTCGCAGCCGTTGCAGGATCCGGCATCGACGGCGCGGATCGACAGGCTGTGGCCGAGACGCCGGCGCGCCGCCTTGTCGATTGAGGTTGCGAGTTCCTCCACCGCTGCGTCGGAGACGCGTGGAGGCGGCTCGGTTAGCGGCGGTCGGATCAGACTTCCGAAAAGGAGCTTGCGCATGATGGTCCGCCTTCAAAGATCATGGCCGGAATAGGAGCAGTTGAATGATTTGTTGCAGAGAGGGAAATCGGCGACGATATTCCCCTCTATGGCAGCCTCCAGCAGCGGCCACTGGAACCAGGAGGGATCGCGCAGATGGCAGCGTTCTATCCTTTGTCCGCAAAGCCGAAGCCAGATCAGTACGTCGCCCCGAAAGCCCTCAACGCAAGCCATGCCTTCCCGCGCCTCGGTATTTTCAGGAATCTCGATCCGCACGGGCCCTGCCGGGAGCCGGTCCAAGATCTGATCGACCAGCGAAAGACTGTTTTCCACCTCGCGGATGCGGATCCAGATGCGCGCATTCACGTCTCCTTCGCTGAATACCGGCACGTCGAAGGCAAGCTCGTCATACGGTGAACAGGGCAAGATGCGCCGTGCGTCGAAATCACGGCCGGACGCGCGCCCCACATAACCGCCTGCCCCATATTGGCGGGCAAGCTCGGCAACGACGCGTCCGGTCCCGACCGTCCGGTCCTGCAGCGACGCGGTATTGTCGTAAAGCTCCACCAAAGCCGGAAACCTGCGGCGGATTTCCGCCACCAGGCCCCGCAAGGCGGCATTGCCATTGTCCTCGAGATCGACGGCAACACCGCCTGGGATGATGCGATCCCGCATCAGTCGGTGTCCAAAGGCAACGTCTGCGGCTCGCAGCACCCGCTCACGCAACACACCGCAATGGGCCAACATCAGCGAGAAGGCCGCGTCGTTGCAGATGGCGCCGATATCGCCGAGATGGTTGGCGAGCCGTTCGAGTTCGGCCATCAGCGCCCGCAGCCAGACCGCGCGGGAAGGGATTTCCATCCCAAGCGCCGCTTCCACGGCTTGTGAGAACCCGTAGGCATAGGCGACCGTGCTGTCCCCGGATGTCCGGCCGGCGAGCTGGGCCGCCTTGGCAAGGTCAGCGCCCGCGATCAGCGTCTCGATCCCCTTGTGCACGTAGCCCAGTCGCTCTTCGAGGCGCACAACGGTCTCCCCATTGGCCGTGAACCGGAAATGCCCCGGTTCGATGATACCGGCGTGGACGGGGCCAACCGGAATCTGATGCAGGCTTTCTCCACTCGCCGGCAGAAACTCGTAATGAACGGCCTGTGAAGGTAGGGATTCTGAATGCCCAAGCGGAAAGCGACGATCCCAGCGTCCGTGATCGAGCCAGGGGCGGGTGTCCGGCAGGCCCTGTGGTTGCAGGCCGGTGAGATCGCGGATCGTGCGCTCCGATCGAAGCGCCGGCGCATGATATCGCGCAACAGAGGGATAGGTGCCCTGCAGACCCGCGAGGCTGACAACGCCGAGCGAGGTATCGGACGCATCGAGCAGCGCCATATGGACGGCATCCTTCTCGCCCCAGAGGCCGAGCAGGATCAGGTGCCCGTCCCGAAGCGCCTCGGCCAAAAAAATCCAGACAGGCACGTCAACGACCGCGCGCGGCCAGGGTCGGTGTGCCGGGACAAGATGGCTTGCCTTGATGACATCGCTCAGCATCGGCATGTCCGATCTCCCCGATCATCGCAGAAGGTTGGCGATATGCTGGAACCAGGCAACCAGCGGCGGCGGCAGGTAGATGCCGGCGCCAAGCACCAGCGCCAGATGCGCATACATCGGAATAAAGGATGCCTCACCCGGCGCAAAACTGCCCCGTGGTTGGCCGAAGGCAACGCCCGTCAGCCGCAGAAAGAGGGCGCCGAATGCCACCAGCAACCCGAAAACAAGCGGAATTGCCAGCAGTGGATGGGTGGCAAAGGTGGAGCTGACGATCAAGAATTCGCTCATGAAGATGCCCATCGGCGGCAGGCCGGCAATAGCGGCGACGCAGGCGAGCAATCCCCAGCCCAGACCCGGATGCGTCTCCGTCAAGCCGCGGATGGCGGAGAGCCTTTGGGTTCCCTTGACCTGGGCAACATGGCCGACGGCAAAGAAGATCGCCGACTTGGTGAGCGAGTGCATGACCATGTGCAACAGCCCGGCAAAATTGGCAAGCGGCCCGCCGAGGCCGAAAGCGAAGACGACGATACCCATGTGCTCGATCGAGGAATAGGCAAACAGGCGTTTGATGTCGCGGCGGCGGTAGAGCATGAAGGCCGCAAAGATCAGGGATGTGAGGCCCATTGTAATCATCAGCGGCCCGGCGGCGATCGCTTCAGGGCTGACGGAAAGCAAAATCTTGAAGCGCAGGACGGCATAGAGTGCGACGTTCAGCAAAAGGCCGGAAAGTACCGCCGAGATCGGCGTCGGCCCCTCGGCATGCGCATCGGGCAGCCAGGCATGCAGCGGTGCAAGGCCGACCTTGGTGCCATAGCCGAGCAACAGGAAAACGAAGGCGACATTGAGAAGCGCCGGATCGAAGGCGGCGGCATGTTCGACCAGAATGGTCCAGACCATGGCGTCATAACCTTCGCCGACGACGGGCTGTGCGGCGAGATAGACGAGAATGGTGCCGAAGAGCGCAAACGCGATACCGACACTTCCGAGGATGAAATATTTCCAGGCGGCCTCAAGCGCTTCGTGTGTGCGGTAGATGCCGACCATCAGCACCGTCGTCAGCGTTGCAAGCTCGACCGCTACCCACATCAGCCCGATATTGTTCGAGATGAAGGCGAGGTTCATACCGAACATCATGATCTGATACATGGCATGATAAAAACGCAGGTTCGCCGGCGTCAGCCGTCCGGTTTCGAGTTCGTGCGCGATATAGCTTGCGCTGAATATGCTGGTGGTGAACCCGACGAAGGCATTGAGGACGATAAAGACGACGTTGAGGTCGTCGACGAGCAGGTATTGTCCCGGCTCGCGCCGTTCGGTGACGACGAGACAAAGAGCGGCAAACAGCGTTAAAAGGCTTGCAAGCACATTGAGCCGCGCGGTGATCCTGTAGCCGGGCAAAAGAGCCAGAAGTGCTGCTGCCGCGACCGGGATCAAGAGCACCGCCGCCACCCAATCGAAGGCGAACGAGAGGGATAGCGCGTTCACTTCCGCCTCCTCCCCCTGAAATCGTCGAGTGCTCTGACATCGACGGTATCGAACCGCTCCCGGATGCGAAACAGGAAGACGCCGATGACGATGAAAGCGATCAGGATCGAGAAGGCGACGCTGATTTCGACGACGAGCGGCATGCCCTTGGCGCCGGTCGCCGCAAGCACCAAGCCATTTTCGAGCGACATGAAGCCGACGACCTGGCTGACTGCATTGCGGCGCGTGACCATGATCAACAATCCGAGCAACAGAACAGAAAGGGCGAAGGCGAGATCTTCGCGGGCAAGCGGATTGGCCTGCGGCGTGACGCGCAGCATCACCACGATCGAAAGTGCGACGAGGCCTATGCCCGCCAGCATGGTGGACCCGATCCCGACGACCGTCTCGATCTCGCGATGGATGCCGAGTTGACGGATCATGTGATGGAGCACCACGGGAATGACGATGGCCTTAAAGATGAGGGCTATGGCCGCGGTCACATAGAGATGCGGCGCATCCTGCACGAAAGCCTGCCAGGCGACCGACAGCGTCAGCACCAGCGAGTGCAGCGCAAACATGTTGAGCAGGGCGTAGAGACGATCCTGGTAGAGCATCATCATGCTCACGAGCACGAGCCCGCCGGCGAGCATGTGAGCGATGTCGAAGACCGGATCGTTCATCACAGGCTCCTGGAAACGAACCGCAGGAGGGTGGCAAGCAGGGCAAGCATGAGCGCCGCGCCCAGGAATTCCGGCACACGGAAGACCCGCATCTTGGCAACCGAGGTTTCGAACAGGGCAAGAAGCACGCCTGCGACCGTGAGCTTGGCGAGATAGGCGATGAACGCCGTCAAGTAGGCGGCCGGTCCCGCTTCCGGGGCTGCAATCTTCCACGGCACGAATATGCAGGCGATCAGTGAAATGTAGAGCAGCAGCTTGAGCGACGCTGCCAATTCGATCATTGCCAGGTGCCGGCCGGAATACTCGAGCACCATCGCCTCGTGCACCATGGTCAGTTCCAGATGGGTCGCCGGATTGTCGACGGGGATACGGGCGTTTTCGGCAAGCGCCACCATGACGAGGGCAACGAGCGCAATCGCCAGCGAAACCCGCAAGCCCACGGCGGGCGAACTCATGAATGCGGCGATTGTCGAAAGCTGTGTCGAGCCGGCAACGAGCGCCAGCGCGAAGATGATGAGCAGCATCGAAGGTTCGGCAAGCGTCGCGATCATCGCCTCGCGACTTGAACCGATGCCCCCGAAGCTGGTGCCGACATCCATGCCGGCAAGCGCCAGGAAGAACCGGCCACTGCCCAAAAGGGCGACGATCGCGATCAGGTCGGCCGTCCAACTGAAGATCAGGCCGGTCGCGAATGTCGGGATGATGGCGGCCGCCACCCAGGTCGAGGCGAAGATCAGGTAAGGTGCCACCCTGAACAGCCAGGACGCGTTATGCGCGACCACGGCCTCCTTGCGAAGCAGACGCAGGAGATCGCGATAGGGCTGGATCGGTGAAGGGCCTTGCCGGCGCAACAGCCGCGCCTTGACCTTGCGAATGAGACCAGTCAGCAGCGGCGCCAGCAGCACGACAAGCGCCATTTGGCAAGCCTGAGCGACAAGAGCGGAGATCATGACCATAGCGCCAGCACCAGAAGCAAGAAAACGAGCGCAAGGAAGACGAGGCTCAGATAGCGCCGGATCGAGAGGAATTGCAGGCGGTTGAGCTTTTCGGCGGCAAATCCGACGGCGCCCGCAATCGGCACATAGAGCCCCTCCCAGACCAGGTCGTGTTGCTCGACGGAAAAGGTGGCTGGTCTGAGATCGCCCGGGGCCGGCATATCGACCCGCTCGCGGGCACGCATGGCGAGTGTGCCGAAGACGCGCCTGATGGGCTCGGCGAAACTGCCCGCGGTATATTGTGTGGAGGGGCTGCTTTCGGGAAAACCGCAGTCCCAGGCGGCAGAACGACGAAGCGTTCGCGAAGCGAAGCGATGGACAATATAGATCGTCGCGCAGGCCGAGACGGCGATGAACAGGAAGACCAGCAGGCCGTTATAGGAACTGCGGCTTTCAGCGATCGGCACGATCGACAGCCACGGGATGTCCATCTGCAGTGGCATCCGATCGCCGACCAAGGAAAACACGACGGGTGAAACACCATCGATGACGGCCCCGGGCACGATGCCCGCAAACAGGCATAGGCCCGCCGGCACGCACATGGCGCCAAGCGAGAAACGATCCACTTCCGCAACCTCGCCTGTCGCAGCCTTGCGCGGGCGGCCAAGAAACGTGATGCCGAAAGCCTTGATGAAACAGGCTGCAGCGAGCGCCGCTGACAGCGCCAGTAGACCACCCACCGCCGGCACGCCGATCTTGAGTGCCCATTGCGGCAGATCGGGGCTTTGCAGAATGGCCTGGAAGACCAACCATTCCGAAGCGAATCCATTGAACGGCGGAAGGGCAGAAATCGCAACGCAACCGACAAGGAAGGTGAAGGCGGTGATGGGCATGTGGTGGATCAGGCCGCCGAGCTTATCCATGTCGCGCTCGCCGGTTGCCGTCAAAACGGCGCCGGCGCCGAAAAACAGGAGGCTCTTGAAGAACGAATGGTTAAGGACATGGAACAGCGCGGCGGTCAGGGCGAGCGCGGCGGCCAGGCCCATGCCGTTTGCCTTGAATGCCAGCGCCAGCCCAAGGCTCACGAAAATCACACCGATATTTTCGATCGTGCTGTAGGCGAGCAGGCGTTTGAGGTCGCGCTCCATCAAGGCATGCAGGATGCCGAACGCCGCCGTCGCTGCGCCCAGTATGAGGACGATGAGCCCGGACCACCACATTGGCGCACCGAGGAGATCGAAGGTGACGCGGATGAAACCATAGATCGCGATCTTGGTCATGACGCCGCTCATCAACGCCGAGACATGGCTTGGCGCTGCGGGGTGAGCCAGAGGCAACCAGACGTGCAACGGCACCAGCCCGGCCTTGGAGCCCGCGCCCAGCAGCAGGAGGATGAGGACGAGGCCCGCCGTCAGTGGCGCATGTTCGCTTGCACGAACGGTCGCAAAACCGTAGCCGCCGTCGGGTCCGGCAAGCAGGCCGAAGGCAAGCAGCAGAGCCAGCGTCCCGAAGCTTGCCATCACGATATAGAGATAACCGGCCCTGCGATTGTCGGCATTGCGGTGATGCGCCATCACCAGTGCCCATGAGGCAAGCGACATGAATTCCCATGAGATCAGGAAGGTGAAGGCATCGTCGGCCAAGAGCACCAGATTCATGCCGGCGATGAAGGCCGGAAAGAACGGCAACACCCGATGCGGCGCTTGTTCGTGCCGGCCGTAACCGAGACCGTAGAGGCTGGCAAGCAAACTGGCGAGATTGACGACAAGGAGAAAGAAGGAGGAGAGCGCGTCGAGCCGGAAATGGGCACCGAGCCAGGGCAGGCCAATGGGAAGGACGAGCGTCGGCGCGTCAACGAAAGAGCTTGCGAGCTGTACCATGCTGGCTGCGAAAGCAGTGGCCGAGATAAAGAGGCTTAGACCGTAGACTGCGGGGGTGGCTTGATGCGACCGCCCCATAAAAACTCCGAGCACTCCGGTTGCCAGAAACATGGCAATGCATGACAGGATGACCGAGAGGAAGGTCATGAACGCAACCTCGTCCTGCTTTCGGGGGCGGGCGGGGTTCCCGTCCCGTCTTCGGGCGGTTCGGCTCTCGCTTTCAGCCGCACCCCACGGCCGCCGTCCTTACTGGAAGCCCCCTCGTTGATGAGTTCGATCCCGGCACGATCGAGAGCGGCTAGCAACCGCATCAGCGAGTCGACATTGCCGCGAACGACGTCAACGCTTGCTTCCATACGCTGGATCGTGGGAACCGATATTCCTGCCAACTCGGCCAGCTGGCGCTGATCGATGCCAAGGAGGGCTCTTGCAGCCCGCATCTGAGCCGCAGTGATCACGATTGAACGATCGCCTGTCTTGCATGAGCCCTGAGATCTCCAACATACAATATAATTAGTGATGTCTCAAATGGGAATCTTGATGTACTCGATGGAGATCCCTGCCCACTGTGATGTCGTATTGGGAGTGGAGAAAACAACGTTCTGATCAAAGGAGCAGTGGTGCTCCTGGCTGTCGAGATTGCGCTGAACCGGCGTTGCGCGAAACGCATGGGCTGAGCCGCCGCGTCGACGGCAAATCCTATCGCAGGTCTTTGACGCTATAGAGGAAAGAGCTCACGCTGGCGTCAGTTCATTTGGCCCCTGGCGACCTCGGAGCCGATTTCTGCGCCAAAGAAGATCGCGTCGGCGAGATGGCCCCTATACTCCACGTTATTTTGAGTTCTGGAATATAGTTCGGCCGCCTCTTATAGGGAGTAAATACATAAGTTTTATGTCACTTAATATTGCTAGACGGGCCGGGTCGGGATTGTTATGCTGCTATGCACAATGGAGAGTGAGAGCGGGCAAGAGGTTCGCGCTCATCGATAGCTGCGTTGTCTGCAATTTAAGTTGGTAGGCCCTCTTTCGGTGTCGCCCAGTCAGAACTCCGGCGTCACTGGTGGAAAGATTTTGTGGGAGCGTTTCGGTGGAAGACATCTACATCTCTGATCAGTACGCTGAGCTCAATCCCACATGGCATGAGGAAGATTCCCCCTGGAAGGCCGACCAGATCGCGAAGATCATCGAGAAGAACGGCCTGACGTTTTCCAGCCTTTGCGAGGTGGGTTGCGGTACGGGCGAGATATTGCTCAACCTGGCGCGCGCCTACCCCAATGCCAAATTTGACGGATACGAGGTGGCGCCTCATGCCTACCAGAGAGCCAGGCTCAAGACGACAGGCAATGTCTCCTTTCACCTGCAGGATATTCTTCAGGTGCCTGATGTCCACTATGACATACTCGTCATTGCGGACGTCATCGAGCATGTCGAGGACTATATTTCCTTTATCAAGGGATTGCGGGCACTGGCTCGCTACAAGATTTTCCATATACCGCTGGACCTTTCAGTTCAGTCAGTCCTGAGAGGGTGGCCGATTACAAATTTGCGCAAGAATGTCGGCCACCTGCACTATTTCTTCAAGGAAACTGCCCTCGCTACCGTGAAGGATTGCGGCTACTCCGTGGTGGATTACGCCTATACGGCAAGCCGCATTGAATTGCCGAACCAGGCATTCAGCAGCAAATTGATGAGCCTCCCGCGGAAACTGCTGTTTCCGCTGAACCCTGACCTTGCGGTCAGGGTTCTGGGAGGTTACTCGCTGCTAGTACTGGCTGAGTAAAGATCGACGCTTCAGACGACGGCAGCAATCGGCTCTGCGCTCGTGGGTCCGGCAAGCGTCATCCTTGTGCACACGAAGCGTCGACCTTTTCTTTGAGCTAGATCTTGATGAGCGACGGATAGGGTACGTTGTGTTGCCGGCGGCGACTAAGATCCGCTCGAGCACGGCTTTCGGTAACCGCGGCGAAATCGATGTCGAGGATGGTTTTGGGTTTGGCAGGTGCACGCACCTGGCTTTGCTTCAGTCGAAATAATTGACGCAATCCTGGCCCTGCCAAAAGGTCAGTTCTTCCACCTCCGTCCTGAATTCCGTCACTTGGTCGCTGGACGCAGTATGGCCAACGGCTCGCGCAAATGGCAGTCGCTGTTTCCATGAACGCCGTCGAACTCTGAATCCCGTCACACTTGTAACTCCCAGCATCACGCCATCTGGCCTTATCTACTCTCGTCACAGCAAACTGACAGGATGGGATAAGAGCGATGACGAACCACATGAAGACACCGCCCGTCGTCTCCAGGCAGGCCTGGGAGGACGCGCGCGCGGCGATGCTTGGGAAGGAAAAGGCCTTCACTCACGCACGAGACATGCTGGCAGCCGAGCGTCGACGCATGCCGTGGATGGCCGTGGAGAAGGACTACGTGTTCGAAGGACAAAAGGGCAAAATGAGCCTGCTGGACCTGTTTGAAGGGCGCCGGCAACTGATCGTCTACCGCGCGTTCTTCGAGCCCGGTGTTTATGGCTGGCCAGAACACGCCTGCCGCGGTTGCTCGCTCGGCGCCGACCAGGTCAGCAACCTTGCCCATCTCAACGCACGTGACACGACGCTTGTTTACGCCTCGCGCGCGCCGCAGGCCGACATTGTGCGCCTGAAGGAGCGGATGGATTGGAAGATGCCCTGGTACACCATTACGGACAGCTTCGACAGAGACTTCGGCGTCGACGAGTGGCATGGGCATAACGTGTTCATCCGCCACGGTGGGCAGATTTTCCGGACCTATTTCATCAACAGCCGCGGCGATGAGGCGATGGGAACGCCGCTCGGCCGCCAGGAGGTCTGGGAAGACTCGCCCGAAGGCTATCCGCAGACCCCGACCTACAAGTGGTGGAACTGGCACGACAACTACGACGCTGACGCAGCGCCGGACAAACGATGGGTCGAGGTATCGGACGCCGGGGAGGCTGCCTTTCGAAAGGATGAAAACTAGTTTCGCCGAAAGCGCCGGATGAAGGTTTCGGACGCCGGCGCGACGATTGCGGGCAGGAGACAGTCCCTGTCTGCGTATATGCTGGACGGACTTCAAATAAGAGAAACTTGCGGACGGTCTGTTTGGCGGAAACTGACCGTCGCCAGGTACCTTCGTCAAGATCGGCGCTTCGTTAGCGGGCTCCCGGACCTCGGACAAGTCAATGCGCTCGCCGGTCTTTGGCCTCTCGCCAGACAAGGTACAGCACGCCGCCGACATAGCCCACCTGCATCAGAACAATGCAAATAACACTGTAGTATATGGAAATTGCTATGCTGCCATAATGATACCAGCAGAGAAGAAAAAATACGAATGTGGCGCAAAGCATGCGTATATAGATGCCAGGCGCCCGCATTAATTCGGTAAAACGCTTCATGAATAGTTTCTCGCCATTTTTTGGAGAAATTCACATGGCGTCCGCATTTTTGCAAGTGCGAATGCAATGCGAGAGTTTCAAGGTGGCGACCAGAGCGTCGATGAACGGGCATTCGCAGCTGATTGCTTGTTCATTGACGGACCCACAAGTCTTGCGTGCCGGAACAAAATATAGGACTATCAATAAGATGTGGTTGTGTGGCGAAAGCGAACTGTTTCGGTAAGCGGGACGAACTGGAGTTGTCCCGTTGAGTGCCGCGTTTAACGGATCACACTTTTCAAGTGCCTCGGGCAGATGTATGCTGCAATGCAGCGCGATAGTATTTCTTGTGCGCGCCATAATAACGCGCCGCTGCGTTTTGAGTTCGAAGACGCATCCGACGTGAACGGATCTGGAGGGATCATTGCTGCAGCAAAGCGATTGTCTTGGCGGTCCACAAGATCGAGCACTATCAGATCCAACGCGGCGATACCGGAATGGTCCGGCAGGTTCGACGATCGAAGGGACGGCGGCCAACCATGGTGCTGAACCCGATGGCAGGGCGCCTGCATGGTAGAGCCGATCGGGATAATCACCGTCGTTTTGGGTTTTTACTGTTTGACGCGCGGATACAAAGCGACGGTTCAGACCTTTATCGTATTGACATTGCTCGGCTCTGCCGCGGCGCTGACCTTCGGCGGGTCCAGCGTTCCTCCGGCCCATCTCTTTCTGTTGTTCCTCACGGCCGCCGCACTTGGCAAAAGCGAACTGCCGGCTGTGGTAACAGGGACGTTTCGCTTTGGTCGGCCGGCGTTCTGGTTGGCATGCCTGGTGGCCTACGGCGCCATCTCGGCCTATTTTTCGCCGCGGCTGTTTGCCGGAATGAGCTACATCATACCCCTTGGGGCGTCTGAATATCCTTCGACCGGCGGCACCGTGCCGCTCGGTCCCGTCTCAAGCAACGTGACCCAAACGATATATCTTGCCGCAGACCTTTTGTGTTTCGTGACAATCACCGCGGTGTGCGCGACGCCATCTGGTTTTCGCGCAACGCTCAATGGGCTTGTCGCCTATGCCGTCGTCAACATGTTGTTTGCCGCATTGGATCTCGCGACCAGTGCAACGGGGACCGCGGACCTTTTGCAGTTCGTGCGCAATGCGCAGTACACATTTCACGACAGTGATACCGTCAACGGCATGAAACGTATCGTCGGGTCATGGCCGGAGGCGTCAGCCTTTGCCGGGATGACGCTCGGCGCCTTCGGGTTTACCGCGAGCCTCTGGATTTGTGGCCGTCAGGTCCGGTGGACCGGGCCGCTCGCCTTATGTTCGTTTGCCTTGATCATCCTGTCGACCTCCTCGACTGGCTTGATTGCCGCCCCGATCTGCCTGCTTCTGCTTTACCTCACTGCGGTTTTGCGGTGCGGTGTTGGGCCGCAGAGCCAGCGTAGCACGGCCGTCGTTCTTCTTGCTCCACCGATCGTCCTGGCGCTCTCGCTTCTCGTCGTGCTTCAGGAGAACCTTTTTCAAGCGCTTTATGACTATGTGGACCTGTTGGTGCTGAGCAAATCGACGTCCAGTTCAGCAGTGGAACGCGGGTCGTGGAACGCTGCAGCGCTGCAGAACTTCGTCGACACGGTTGGCCTCGGGGTGGGATTGGGCACAGCGCGCACGTCGAGCTTCCCGCTCGCGCTTTTGTCGAATGTCGGCATTCCGGGTGCCGTCATGTTCCTGTTGTTTGCGATGACGGCGTTCAGACCTGGTCTGTCTGCCCGCACGTTCGAATCCGACGTCAGGCTTGCAGCCTTGAACGGCTGCCTGGCGCTATTGATCGGCTCTCTGGTGGCTGGACCAACCGTGGATCTCGGGCTTCTATTCTTCGTCCTGGCCGGCCTTTGCGCCAGCCGGCCGGTTCCAAGGATAGGCGAGATTCCGGTCCTGCCCTTGCGTGGCGCGGCGCTCGAAGAGCGGGCCCATGCGCGTCGCCTTGTGCCGCGAGTAATCGCAAGCAAACGTCAAACATAAGCGCGCAAATAGTCTACCCGCATATGGGTCTGAAGCTGATCCGGCGTCAGCTCCTTCGGATATGGGACGTCGGCGCGCAATGCGAGCGTGAGCAGAGGCCAAAAAACGTCGCCATCGACATCGAGGTCAGGGGAGCGATTAATTTGCCAGTTCGCCGGCTGGCCGGTGCGGGTATCAACGACGGGCTTGCGCTCGAAATAGGGCACGCACTTGGTGTCATCAACCAGTATGCCGTAGCGGTGATAGTCCTTGGTCAGATCAACGCCTGCGGGCACACCGGTGCCCTCGTGGTGTTCTCCAGGTTGACCCCATTCGTGCAGATAGGTTCCATATTGGGACAACTCGAAGCCCTTGTGCTCGACGACGTCGAGCTCGATGCTGGTCGGTGTACCGAGAACGCTGCGAGCGTTCATCAGCCAGAATGCCGGCCAGCTCAGTGGATGGCTCGGGAAAAGCATCCGCGCTTCGAAGTAGCCCCGTCGCCAGCCTTCGGTGACAGTGCCATCCTTCTTCGCTGTCTGGATGTTTCCCGAAATCCACTGATATTCGCTGTGGTTGTTGCCGTAGTAGCTTGGGACCGACATTGGCGCGCCAATGTACTTGGCGGAAATCTCAAGTGCCTTGCCGTCAATTGCGCGCGCATCGTCGACGATGGAGTAGGGGTTGAACCCTTCTTCGCCGGTGCGTCTTGCAAAGGCCGAACGTCCATAAAAGCCTGGATCCGACTGTCCTGCCTTGGGGCCGGCATTCCAGACCGACCAATCGAGCTTTGAAAAATTGTCTTCGAAGGCGAGGCTGCGTCCCGTCGTTGGATCGTCAGCATCGGCAAGTGCGGGTCGCTCCGGTCCGAGGCCCGCATATGCAAGCGCGATCGTCGTCGAGATGAAGCCTCTTCTGGACAAGCTGCGTCCGGCCATTGACGTCCTCCAGGAAACAAGCCGTGATGACTAGCGCGCAGCGGCGCGCAGCGCACTCGCATGCACGTCGACCACCAGATCTTCGCTGTATTGATCGATAAAGGACTTGCGGAAGTCCGCATTGGCCTTTTCGGCGGTCACGTTATCGCAGTAATGAACCATTGCGGCAACGAGGGAAGCGCCGCCCTCGGGATCGACCAGCCGCCCAAGTCTCGGGTCCACGAGAATGTCGCTCGGACCGAATTCGCAATCGGTCGAAATGACCGGCAGCCCAAAGCGCAGCGCCTCACATATGGCGAGTGACCAACCCTCCCAGCGGGACGTCGACACGTAGATATCGCTGGCCGAGAGCGCAGGTTGCGGGTTGTCCGGGTGGTGCTCGATCGTGACGACGTCGCGAAGCTGAAGCTGGTCAATCTGATGGCGCAGATCCGCTTCGCCGGCGCCATGGCCAACGATCTTCAGACGCGCGTTCTTGCGCTGCTTGTAGACCTGCGCAAAGGCTCTGACGAGAATGTCTTGACCTTTTTGATAGGAAAAGCGACCCACATTGACAAACGTTACGCACCCCGCCTCGCCGCCGCTCGTTGCGTCGACACCCTGGAACCTGCGGACCGGATTTGGAACCCAGTATTGTGGAACCTTGCTGCCAAACATCTCGCGAAAGGATGCAAGCTGACGCGGTGAGGTTCCAAATATGTAAGACGCACGCTCGAGAAAGAATGCCTTCATCAGAAAGAACAAGATCCTTGCCTTCAGATGGCTGCATTCCCGCTTCGGATTGCCGTGCAGATGGACGACGAAGTTCCGTCGAATGCCGAGGCACGAAAGCATTGCGATCACGGCAGGTTCTATCTGAGGGACGACGATCAGATCGTAATCCTTGCTCTTGATAACCTCGCGAAATGTATTCATCAGCTGCAGTCTGCCGCGAGGGCGCCGATCGATGGCGTGATAATTTCGATCTGCCGGTCGGTTCTCATGGGCGGACGTGTAAAGAACGTCAACCTCGAAATCATCGGCGTATTTTTCGGTGAGTTTGCAGCAAATCGTATCGACTACGCGCTCGATCCCGGCAAAGGACTGAGTGCCCGGCTGGAGATAGAGAATTTTTCGGCGCGAGGGGGAAGGAAAGGGACGCTTTTGCCCGAGCCTGGCGGTACTCAGCTCCATGACAAGATCCTCTTTGAGCCGATCGGGTCGTATCCGTAATATATTTAAACGATATTCGGGCGTTTTATAATAATTGCGCAGCGCACAATAATTACCGTGACTGAGGTAATATAATTGTGCAGTGCGGCGCAAAATGCAATAGTAAAGATTAAAACGAAAGCGGGATTTCTTCTCGTCCTGTCCAACCGTTTCTACGGTTCATTCCCGCTCTATCGCAAACCGTGACTTTATCGTCCTGCCGACACAACCCGTCGTGCAATCGCAACCTGTCAGGAGACTTATTTAGTCAGCAGTATATTTCGACTGGATCTTCCGGGAAGACCGTGCGCCGCTGGCGCGACGCGTATACACGCAATAGAGGATCGCGTGAGTGAACAGATATCCAGCCTCGAGCAATGTGGCGAGCGCCATAGCCCAGCCGATGGCCGCAAGGATTCCGCTGCCTGTCGTAACACCGACAATGGCGTATCCCAGCATCACGAAAACAACGATGAGGGTGAAAATAAGAATAGGCAGACGCAAGGCGCAAATCGCGCCTATGACGAAACAAATTGCAAATGCCCACCCCATAGGCTGCTCCGACCTCCTGTGCAGGACAACCCTGCACAATCATCGGCCATATACCTGACATAGGCAAGCTAAAATTCTCTGAAGAAGACGAGAGATAAGCCGATCTGCCAACACAGGTTTCAGCTTTAGCCCGCGTCTCAGACCAGCCGGGAACTGTCAGTTGTTGTTGGCCACGGCAGTTGATCCCCCCCGCTGACGTCTTTCGACGCGGATAACGTCGCCAGGCACCACCGGCTCGTTATCGGAGACAATCAAGCTCTGGTTGCTGCCGTCGATTACACGGCTGATCGTCGTGGTGAACGCATAAGTATCCTTGTCTTCCTCCAGGGCAGCGATTGCGGCAGGCGCCCGGACTTCCAGGTTTTTCAAGAGGTCGCTTGCCGTTTCCGTCTTTTTTAGATTGGAAGCGAAGCGATCTCGCAATTCGGCTGCTTCGGTCAGAGCGCTAATGCGATAGCGGTTGCGTACGTCGCCGATGTCCTGGTCGACCTTGGCCAGATCCTGCTGTGTTTTCAGGACGGCCAGCGAAACATCAAGATTGCGGCTTTCCAGGTCGGCGAGGTTCTGGTTGGCGCCAAGTTGGCGGGTGGAGACCGTCAATCCCTGCGAAACAAGCTTGTTGACCGAACCTAGATCCCTGTTGGCAAGCTCGATCTGCTTGCCAAGCGATGCGGCCTTTTCTTTCAGGGCCGAAATTTGATTGGCCGCAAGTATCTTTGCCTGATTGAGTGCGTCAATCTCGGTTTCCATCGCGCGCATGCGGGTCTCAAACAGAGCTTCTTCCTCCGTCAGCATGCGTGCAATTCCAGGCTCGTCCTTTCGCGTTGTCAGTTCCGCGGGAAACTTGATCTCAGAGGCGTTATCGAGGATAGCATCGATGCGTGCCTGGCGCGCAACAAGCTCGAGCCGCTCGGCCTCGAGCGCGCGCAGATCGCCGCGACCAGACAGGGCGTCCCGCTGCAGGCTGATAAGGTTCGCGTCAACCGGCCCGATGCCGCCTGCCATGCTGAGCGCCTGGACGACCGTCAGGCCTGGACTGAAGCTATACTTGCCGGGCGTTGCCACCATCCCGGTCACGAAAAACGGACGGTAGGAGGATATTTCAACAGAGGCATTCGGCCGCTTTTGCAGCCCTACCTGGTTTTGCAGGCGCTCGCCGATCGAGTCTGAAACCTGTTCGAGGGTTTTGCCGGCGGCCGGCACTGTTCCGATGATTGGCAAGGAGAGGTTTCCCGCCGCCGATATTGCGAACTCACCCGTCAGCGGCACCCATTCAAAGGGGGCGCCTGTGCTCGGTCGCCATTCAAAAACGCGGATCTTGAGCACGTCTTGTGGGCCGAGCAGATAATCTTGCGCCGCCGTAACGCAGCTACCAAAAGACGCGACAACGGCTGCCGCAGCAAGACGTCGAAAGACCCTGGACAGCTGGCCGAGAAAGTCAGTACCGGCCCCGGATGGCCTGACGGATCTAACTGACATGCTGTGCTCCATGAGGCGAGGGTTTATGGATGCTGTCGCGTCGCGACTGAGCCGGATCGGCAAGCTTGGTGCCGGTTGCGCGTTCGATGAAGGTACGGAACCGGTTTGTGAAGACCTCACGGCGAAAGTCCGCCGCACGCAAAACTGCATCGGCCGGATTGAAATCGAGCCTTTCCATGCGTTGAACGGCATCCATCAGATCCTCGATCGTCTGATTTTTGAAGAACACTCCGGTCTTGTCGGCAACCACGGTCTCGGTGGCCCCGCCGCGCCCGAAGGCCACGACCGGCCGGCCGCTTGCCATGGCCTCGACCGGCACGATCCCGAAATCCTCTTCGCCGGGAAATACCAGCGCCTTACAGCGCGCATAATGGTGCTTGAGAACATCGAATTTCTGAGAACCGAGGATCGTCACCGTAGGCCCGGCGATCTTCTTCAGATGTTCGAGCATTTCACCGCCGCCGATCACCACGAGCTTGGCTTTGAGACGATTGAAGGCCTCAACGGCAAGGTCGGGCCGCTTGTAGCTGACGAGTTCGCCGACCATCAGGTAGTAGTCGCCGAGTTCGCAGGCGGGCACCGGTTTGAAAGCTGCGGTGTCGACCGGTGGATGGATAACTGATGCATCGCGGCGGTAATAGCTCCTGATGCGCTGCGCAACGGTTGTCGAGTTGGCGACGAAATCATCGACCCGATTGGCCGTGGCAACATCCCAGGTTCGCAAATAATGCGCCATCGGCGGCATCATCAGGCGGGTCATGAGGCCTGAGCTGTCGTAGTACTTGTTGTACATGTTCCAGATATAGCGCATCGGCGAGTGGCAGTAGCAGATGTGCAAGGCAGGAGAGGTCGGGATGATGCCCTTGGCCGGTCCCGACTCACTGCTGATAACGAGGTCGTAGGCCCCCAGATCAATCTGCTCCAGTGCCATCGGCATCAGAGGCAGGTACCGCTTGTACATTTTGCGCGCGTATGGCAGCGCACCGATGAACGTCGTCTGGATCCGATGAGCCTTCAGCGCGTCGGAAATCGCGCCAGGGTCGCAGACGTGCGTATAGATATCCGCGGTCGGGAATATGTCGCACAACGCCTCGAGGACTTTCTCGCCGCCGCGCATGCCTACCAGCCAGTAATGTATGATCGCTACTCGCACGCAATGCTCCACAAAACACACATGAGTAATACTTACTGTGGCGTGCCAAAACGCGCGGCGAACCTATCTAGTTTTCGATATGTATAGTTCGACAGACTAGAGCCGTTCTATAATAGAAATAAGACAATAACTTCTTCGAAGTATGCCTCGTTTCCGCGTTGCACCCTTGTATAGTGCGGTGCAATAATCTTATTGTCAAATCGTTTAATACTTGTTAACGTTCTTGTGCTTGCCCGCTCGGGCATTTTCTGCGCATGCCCAGAAATAGTTTCAGTAATGTTGGGAGTAAGCGGATGAGGGAAATTGATCTCGGCCGAGAGTTCGACACGTTCGAAAAATCGAGACAACGTAGCCGCAGCGTGCCCGTGCATGGTTTTACTCAGTCAAAGAGGGACGCCTCGGCGGTCGTTGCTGGAATTGGGAAATACAGCCTTGACGCGATCCTTGCGCTGGTCGGGCTGGTCGTACTGGCACCGATGATCCTGATGCTGATCGCGATCCTCATGGTATTGCAGGGGCGCCCGATCTTCATCGCCCATCGCCGCATCGGCAAGAACGGTGTGATGTTTCACTGCTTGAAGTTTCGCACCATGGTAACCAATGCCGATGAGATCCTGACGCGCCATCTGGCCGCCAATCCGCATCACAGGGCACAATGGAATGCCACCCGCAAGCTCAAGGACGACCCGCGCATAACACCGTTTGGCGCTCTTCTTCGCAAGAGCAGCATCGACGAAATCCCGCAGCTTTTGAACGTCATTCAGGGCACGATGAGTCTCGTCGGACCGCGCCCGATCGTGGCAAGCGAAGCCGAACTCTACGGCGTCCACTTCGCCGACTACATCAAGGTTCGTCCCGGTCTCACCGGACTTTGGCAGGTGAGCGGGCGCAGCGACACGAGCTATGGCGAGCGCGTCCAGCTCGACGTGCGCTACGTCAAAGAGCGAAGCATCGTTGGCGATCTGGCGATATTGTTCAAAACGGTTCCTGCCGTCTTGCGCTCGCGCGGCAGCTATTAGCCGTCAAACGCGCGGGCCCCAGGCATACATCCTCATTTCAGTCTGATCGATCTGCCCGGAGATTGGTGCGCGTGAAGGATATGCTGGCGGGCGAGCAAGCCTCTCAGGCAACAACGAACATTGCATGTGGAAACGGCCGATATGGAGATGCTTGGCAGATATGATCGAGACCCAGCCTTGCCTTCGCCCTTGCGGCCGGCGGGAGCTCTGAGATGAGCGCCTCATTTGCCATCAACGGCCGGTTCTTGACGCAGACGATGACTGGCGTGCAGCGCTATGCCCGCAACATTGTCGGCGCGATCGACAGTTCCAAGGGTGCGCATCAATCCGTCGTTCTTGCGCCAACTGATGCAAAGGATCCGGGATTTGCCAGGCTGCGACTGGATGCGGGCGGCGCCTTGACCGGACACGCGTGGGAGCAGGTCGAATTGCCAGCAAGGGTGGCCGCAGAAAGGCTCCTGAACCTTTGCAATACAGCGCCTGCAATCAAGAGCGACCAGATTGTCTGCATTCACGACGCCAACATTTTTGCTGCCCCTGGCAGCTACAGTTTCATGTTCCGGGCGCTCTATCATAGCCTCCAGCCACTGCTTGCACGCCGCTCGGCGCGAATCGCAACCGTCTCACAGGCCGCCGCGCGCCAAATTGCCCGACACCTGCCGGTTTCTCTGGCAAGCATCGCGATCTTGCCGAACGGGCACGAGCATGCGTTGGCCTGGGCGCCCGAACGAGCCACGTCTGTTCCGGGGCAGCTTGCCCTGCGCGAGCCGCGTCCCTACGTGCTGGCCCTCGGATCCAGGGCCCGCCACAAGAACGTTTCGCTTCTGATGGATATCGCACCCGACCTCGAGAAGCTGGGCGTCGACATCATCATGGCTGGCGGTGGCGACGGCATATTCGCTCCCGAGCTGCTGCAGGATCGATCCAACGTTTATCTTTATGGCAGGGTATCGGACGACGATCTCGCCTATCTTCTGGACCGCGCGCTTTGTCTCGCCTTTCCGTCGCTGACGGAGGGCTTCGGCTTGCCGATCCTGGAGGCGATGGCCAGAGGCTGCCCCGTCGTTTCGTCGGACTGCGCAAGCATGCCGGAAGTATGTGGCGGCGCGGCGCTGCTTGCGTCGCCCTTCGACCCGCACCAGTGGATTGGTCATGTTCGTGCTCTCTTGCAGTCGAAGCAGCTGCGCGACGATCTCGTCGGCCGCGGAGCGCAAAATGCCCGCCGGTTCTCGTGGGCCCAATCCGCAGAAGGATACTTGGACCTCCTGCAACAGCCTTGCGCGACCTTGCCGGTCCATGCGCCGCCGCCAAGCCCCGCACCGAAGATCGCCGTCGTCTTTGCAACACGCGGGAGGCCAGACGTTGTCGCCGCCACGGTAAGGCACTTCTTGAAAACCCAGAGCCTGAGGCCCGACACGGTCATCATATCCTGCGTTGATCCAGCCGACGCGGGAGATCTTGCCTCGCTTGCAGGCGTGACGATCCTGAGCGGACCGCCGGGGCTTGCAGCACAGCGAAATACGGCTCTCGCCAGCCTGAAGCCAGGAACCGAAATCGTGGCTTTCTTCGATGACGATTTCGTTGCGGACGCCAATTGGCTTGCTGAGGCTGCGCTGGTCTTTCGGGACGAGAGCCAGGTCGTTGGCTTTACGGGCCATGTGGTCGCCGATGATATCAAGGGGCCCGGGATCGCATTCGATGAGGCCGTGCGCCTCGTTGCCGCAGCGGGTGAACAGAAAGGTGAATGGACCGAGCCCTATAGCCCCTACGGCTGCAACATGGCTTTCCGGGTTGCGGCAATCGGCGACGTGCGCTTCGACGAGCGTCTTGTCCTTTACGGTTGGCTTGAAGACCGGGATTTTGCAGCCGCGCTGGCGCGCCAGGGAGGCCGGCTGATCCGGTGGTCGCAAGCCTTTGGTGTGCACATGGGCGTCAAGAGCGGCCGGGTCAGTGGCGAACGTCTGGGATATTCGCAGGTGATCAATCCCATCTATATGATGGGCAAGGGGACAATGAGCCTGATCAATGCTGCAGATCATATCTTTCGCAACACTGCGACCAACTTCGTTCGCACCTTTTGGTCCGAACCCTTCATCGACAGAAGGGGTAGGGCCAAGGGCAACCTGCTTGCGCTCGTCGACATCCTGCGCGGTCGGCTGGAGCCAGAAAGAGCCGCGGCAATCGGTTCGCGCCCGACAACGAAGAACCCCGGCTGGAGGCAGCAAAAGCAATGATGTTCAACAGACCACGGCCCCTTGAGGCAACCTCCCGAGTGTGGCGGCTGGACGAAGCGCAGCCCGAGAGCGGGGCCGACGGTCCACTTGTGCTGTTGCGGGCGGTGATTGCCCTTGGCTTTCGCCACAAGGTCAGCCTTGTTGCCTGCACCATCGCCGGCTTGGCTTTCGCCGGTCTTTACGCCCATTCGCTGCCGCCCACTTTTACGTCAACGGCAACGCTGCTCCTGGAGCCGCGCCAGTCGGCCGCCTCGGGGCAGGAATTTTCTCTTCAGCAGGGCTTCGATCTCAATCGCGCAGACAGCGAACTGCAGACGATCCGGTCGGAGCGGTTGCTGTCGTCGGTATTTGAAAGTCTGGGGTTGATGGACAGCGCTGAACTGAGCGCGGATCAGCCGGGTCTGATCGACCGGATGCTGTCGACGATCAGCACCGCAGTCGCGCCGTCCCGGGCCGGGGTTGCCAAGAGCGCGCGCGACCCGGTGAGCGAGGAAGCAATGCTCGTCAACGATGCCGAACGCGCGGCATTCCTGAATTTTGCCAAGCGCCTCAATGCGCGCCGCGTCGGCCAATCCTTCGTCATCGAGGTCGACTACTCGTCATCTGATCCGAGCTTGCCGGCGCGGGTCGCAAACGCCGTCGTCTCGGGCTACATATTCCAGGCCATTGCGTTCAAGGAACAGATGGCCAGGGCGGGAACCGAAGCCCTGCAGGGACGGTTGGATAGCCTGTCGGGACAGATGGAGGCCGCCCGCCTTGCCATGCACGAAGGATCCCTTCCTGCCATCCCGACGCCCGACGCCGATGCGCGTGTCATCGGCGCCGCACTGACGCCACTTGGCCCGTCGGCGCCGCGCAAAACCCTCATCACTGCGCTCGGTGGCGTCCTTGGGCTTCTCGGTGGCTTCGGGCTTGTGGCCGTCCGGCTGGCTCTCGATAGAAAGGTGCGGGACGCACGCGAGCTTTCGCGTGACAGCGGAATTGCCTGCCTTGGCGCAATCCCGGTTGCGCCAGACGCCAACGGCGTTCCCTGGAATGTCGGTGCAAGGCACCTTGGCTTTGTTCGCGCCATTCATGACCTCAGAACGTCTGTAGAGATCGCTTGCACCAGCTTGCGCAGCGACACCAGCATTGCCGTCGCTGTCGTGTCGTGGTCGCAAGGGGCCGGCGTTACCATGATCTCCACCAGTCTGGCGCAGCTGATCAGTAGAAGCGGCCGCCATGTGACACTGTTCCAGAACCCGCCAGCATCAGACGGGCCTGTCGAAGTGGAAGCCTATGCGTCACCTTCGGCATCTCTTGCCGACGCTGCCTTTGGCGGACTGCCAATCGAAGAGATTTCCTTCGGCAAGGTCGAAGGCATGGTCGTCCTGCCCATCCACTCGCGCGATACGAACGCCAACCTGTTCATCGATTTTAGAAATCCCCGCGTTCAGCGGATCCTGGAGGCAGCGCGCGCGAAGGGCGATGTCATCCTTGATCTTCCCCCTCTCCAGGCATCGATGGATGCCTTGGCGCTGTCTGCCTACGCTGATGCCGTCATTGTCGTGGCACAGGCTGGTGAGACGACCATCGAGGAGGTGATCGAGGCCGTTCAGATGCTGCGGCGTGCCGGCGCCAATGTGGTTGGCACCGTTCTCAACAAGGCACGGCGATGACGACGAAAAAGGGCGCAGCAGCGCTTCATCCAGCGCCGCCCCGTCTGGCCGTCATCATTGCGTGCTTCAACTACGCGGACTACGTCGAAGACGCGATACGAAGCGTGCTTGAACAGAAATGCAACGACTGCGAATTGATCATTGTCGACGATGGTTCGACCGATGGATCCTGGGACATCATCCAACGTCACCCCGTTTCGGCGCATCGCATCAGCAATTGCGGCCAGCGCGCTGCCTGTATTTATGGATTGAGCAAGACGCAAGCCCCGTTCGTCCTCTTCCTCGATGCCGACGATGCACTTCTTCCCGGCTCGCTTGCGACCATCCTGGCCAAGCTTGATGATGGCGTTGCAAAACTCCAGTTTCCGTTGCTACGCACAGATCGCGATGGCGTGATTATCGGTGAACCCGTCCCGAAACTTACGGCCTTTCGTGACGCGGGCGCGCTGGCGCTAAGCGTCTTGAAAAACGGAACCTATGTCACCCCGCCGACATCCGGCAATGTGTTTCGACGTGATGTCTGCGCGCTCCTACATGATGCGGCCTACGACCGCGCAGTCGACGGTGTGCTGCTGTTTGCAGCGCCCTTCTTCGGCGATGTCGTCAGCCTGTCCACTCCGCTTGGGCGTTATCGGATCCATGACCGCAATGATTCAGGGCTCGGACGGCCCCTGGATGCTGAAATCCTGCGCCGCGAGATCGCACGTTTTGTGGAACGGATGGCGCATCTGCGACGCCTGCTTGGGCCGCTGGGAAGGGCCAAAGAACTTGTCGCGACAGAGGAAACGCAGTTTTTCCTGGAGCGCTCGATCTACCTTGCGATTGCGGAGCGCCGGCGCGTCCCGCCAATGATCCTGTGGCGCCTCGTCAGAAAGATTAGCTCTGGTGACAACTCTCTCAAGTCCAAAGGCACGATGGTGGTCTTTCTCATCGTCACGGCAATTCTGCCGAACCGCCAAGCCCGCCGCGGCCTGTCCTATCGGCTCGATGCCGGCAAGCGCTCGATGAGTGGTTTGCTGCGGGCGCTCTTTTGATCAGGTGACCATCACCGCTCAGGCGCGATCGACGAGCTCCAGTCGTCCTCGCCCCGCAATCAACCGGATGCCGAGCATCAGCAGCGTGACGCCGTATGCTATAGCTCCGGTGGCTGCGACAAGTGCAAGTTCGAGAACATCGTTCAGCTGGTGACCGGCCAGGCCCTTGCGCAGGAACCAGACCGATATCGCCATGACGCTCGCGGCAAATCCAACCTTCCAGAGGTTATGGAGTTGTTCGCCAAACCCGAGACCAAGAAGCTTTCGAACCTCGTTGAGGTAAAAGGCAAACATCAGGAACGACAGGGCAACGCGGGCAAAACTGACCCCCATCACTGACCCCAAATAAAAGCCCGCAGAAAGCAGGACCAGACGCAAGAGTAGATCAGTTGCGTTCAGGCGGAAGACAATATTGGGTCGGTCAAGCGCAAGGCTGACAGAATAAAGTGTCTGGAAATAAGGGATCGGAGCAACCGAAAGCGCAAGCACGCTGAGAAGTGGAGCGGCCTCCTTCCATTTCTGTCCGAGCAGAAGGTCGGTGGCAAGGTCCGACGTCAGCGAAATGCCGATACAAGCCGGTACCGATATCACCATCGCAAAGCGCGCCGCCTTTAAAAATGCATGTCTTACGCGCGCCCGGTCGGACCTGATTTGCGAAAACGCGGCCATGACCGGCTGCAGAGCCGGCCCGATGATGCTTTGCGTGGGGATGACCGCGACATCGTTGGCGACCGCATAGCGCCCAAGCGTCGGGCTGTCGGCAAGCGTACCAACGAGGAAGCGGTCGAACTGCCAGTTGAGCGCCGAGACAAGCTGGGCTGAGCTGAACCAGCCGATGAAGCTCGCAAAGTCTGGCAGCCGCGAAAGCGACAGTCCCGGACGATAGGGAGCAAGAACATAGGAGGCGAGGCTGGATGCGATCGACGCTATGACCGAGTTCACCGCGATTGCCCAGTAGCCGCCTCCTGACAGGACGACGACGGTTGCCGCGAAGCTGGCACACAGCTTCGCGGATAGCTCCAGTATGAAGGTCTGCCGGAAGCCGAGCTCCCGGGCAAATTTTACCATTGCTGGGCTCACAAAACCTCTGGCGACCGGGCCGATGGCCAATACCGCGACCAATGGCAGCAGCTGCGCCTCATGATTAAAGCGTGAGAAGGGATAGGCGGCCAAAAGCACGATGACGGCAATGAAACTGCTTCGGATGATGCCGAGCGTAAAGCCGGTGTCGAGGTGGCTCTTGTCAACGGCAGGCAATCGCACGAGGGCCTGCGTCACGGGGACCTCAAGCACCGTGTCGACCACAAGGACAAGCGAGGTTGCAAGTGCGGCCAGGCCGAAGTCGGACGGCGAGAGAATCCTGGCCAGAACAAGCAACGTGAAAAAGTCGATAAAGCGCCCGACGAAGCGGGAAAAGACAAGCCAACCGGCTCCCTGGATCGCCTTAAACGCCAGCATTACATGCTCCAACTTGCCAAGGAGACGTCGGCAGCGTCGCAACCGAACTGTTGCACTGTCGGCGCTCTCCAAACTCTCTGCGCTCGTGCGAAGAACGTTGTGTCACGCGCATTCATCGCTGCAGGCTCGCGGTGACGCCGCGCACGATGTGTGCCAGCTCCAATGCAGGAAGAAGTGCGGACTTCAGACGCGGAAAATTTCTGGCGATCGCAGCTTCCCGCCACAGCTGCGATTTTATCGATTTCAATCTTAGGGCCAGGCCTGCCTGATCGGGCCGGTTCAAGACGTTGACGCTTTCGGACCGTCCAAAATCGACTGACCGGAACCCTACGCCGAGCGCAATCATATCTGAGGCAGTCGGATTGGTAATCGCCTGCTTCAGGCGTGACCAGGCAACCGCTGCATCACGCATCACCTGCGTGCCGTCGGCAACACCGTCAATATAGTCGAGAACACCTGCCAGGAGTGGGTTGCCGGCGGTCGTGTCGACCTTGCCGTAGCGGATTTCACCACAATTGCCTTCGACACAGCCGTCCTGTCGCAGCGTAAGTAGCCGCACGGAAGGAATAGTCGGCTCAAAGAGGCTCTCGATGACGTGCCAGTAGCGCAGGATGACGGTTTCGACCTTGAACGGATTATAGAGATTGTCCTCGACGACCAGGCCGGTTAGTCCCGGAAAGTGGTCCTCGCTCAATCCCTTGTAGTTGCAGCGGGCAAACTGGATCGTCTCGAAATGCCGTTCAGGCATTCCCGCGGCCAGAAGTCTCTGGGTGCTTCCGTAAAGTCCGGTGTCGCATAAAATGACGCGCCCGTCATTTCCGGCAATTGCCTCCAGATGCCGCCTGAAGAGCGCGTTCTGCTGCATAATATCAGCAAGCACGTTCTGGCCTGCATCGCTGCCAAGCAGCTCAAAGAAGCGTGTGGCGACAAAGCGTTTGTTCCAGGCTTGAGTGAGCGCATATGTCCTGCCGCCCAGGAAGGCGGCCACTTCGGCAAAGCTGTTTACCTCAAATTCGCGGCCGAGCTCGTCGAGAACTGCGGGACTGCGTGCCTCCAATGCCATACGGGCAGCAACCAGTCTGGAAATCAGGATGTTGTCCCGCGAAATCTCAAGCGGCAGCCCAAGACGGTCGAGCAAACGCTCGAATGCCTCGCGAATACCGATGCCGCCGCGCGCGCAAAACACCAGTGTTCCGCCCTGCGCTTCAGCCTGCCGGGCGTAGAGCCAGATATTCAGGCAAAATTGTGCAACGATTGGTCCGAAGACGGCGCGTCCGAAGGATGTCCGGTCGGTCAGGGCAGGAATATGCTCGCCGTTTGGACGCAACTGGCGTCGGATTGCTCTGATAGCCTCGGTGCGCGCTGCGTCGGCCCGCGTCCTATAGTGTCGAAGGCGACCCTTGGGGATGTGGATCGTCTGAATGCCCATCTTGTGGGGAACCGTGTGATCGGCAAGCTCGTCGTCACCGATATGCAGCATGCGTGATGCGGAGACCTTTTCTGCCTCAAGTACGGCTGAAAACAGGCGTCCAGAGCGTTTGGTAGCCCCAAGTTCGGCGCTGGAATAGATCTTATCGATCAGTCCTGGGCCATGAAAGTAATTCAAAAGCTCGCTCAGCCGGTCGCTTGAAAGCGCTGTATCGGAGACCGCGATGACGCGAATGCCTGTCTGACGCTGCTGGCGAAGTACCATGGCGAGCGCGCCATTTGCAAAAAGTGAAGCTTTCTCGAGCGCGATCTCGATGTCGATCCGCTTGCCAGTCAGCGCTTTCGGCAGGCCGAGCATTGCCAACTGCCGCTCGACGAGATCCGAAAGCCTCACCTCGCCTGGACCACCGCCAACGTTGAGCGCACGATAGGCAAGCCGCTGCGCAAGCAGGCGGGCCTCAAACAATTCCTCGGCACCAACGTCCAATCCCTGCTCCTTGAGAAGGCGCGCAAAGCGCCGCTCGCCTTCCATGACGCGCGATCGTTGCGATCGTGATTGTCGCAGCAATAGCGTGTCGAAAACATCGCACGAAATCAGCCCGACACTATCCAGTGGGCCCTGTAGAAGATCGAGGTTTTGCCGCAGCACTGAATACCCCTTCGCCGTCGATCCAACGCATCTTTCCTTCGAGAGCCGAGCAGGCCCCTGCGCGATATGCTGCACCGCAAGAGAGTGCGGGGAGCATGTAATAACATCAAATGTTCATTATCAAGTCGAAAGTGTCCGTATTGCTTGTGGCAATAAGTCTCTTTTTCGTGATGATCTTATCTGGCAAATTGTTTTACATATTTGTTGCTTTAGGTTGTCGACAATCGCAGTAATAGAGATTAATGTTGCGCCGCAGCACCAAGAGCCCCAGCGGAGCATAGTATGCATGACGCAAGCCCACAGGTCGTGCCCGTATCGAAGTTGCCGCATTTCGACGCCGTTGTTCTTGGCGCGGGTATTTCAGGACTTGTTGCTGCTTCTGTACTGGCAGAAAAAGGGGAGCGGACACTTGTCATTGACGACTACGGCCACGTCGGTGGCAATCACATGGACTGGACGTCACACGATGGCTACACGTTCGACGTCGGCAGTCTGATATTTCAGGATGACTCGCCGCTTCTGCGGCATTTCCCGGAGCTATTGGGCCATTACCTGCCGATCGCTCCGACCTGGGGACGTCTCAACCCTCAGGGGAAGATCACGGACTATCCCATCTCGGTGCGTGACGACATAATGGCGGCAGGGCCTGTCGGTCTGACGCGCATTGCCCTTTCTGTTCTTTATGCGAGGCTGTTTTGCAAAAGGATGGCCAATGCCCGGGACTTTGCGCGCTATTGGATCGGGGACTATCTATTGAAAAGGTCCGGCCTCGAGACCTACATGAAGCGCTTCTATGGGATCGCCCCCGAACAGATCGATCTCGATCTTGCCCGCAAAAGAATGGGGTGGATCTCCGAGCATGCTTCCATCGGAACCCTCCTCAGGAAGCTTCTGAGGTCGCGCACCGCAGCCGGCCCGGTCAACTGTCAGCTGGCACGACCCAAGGATGGCTTTGCCAGTCTCTACGACGTTGCTGTCGAACGCCTGACAAAGGCTGGCGTTTCGTTCCGGCTGTCGGCCGGGACGCAGAATATCCGGAAGATAGACAGCGGCTTCGAGATTACGTTTGATGGTGGCGTTGTATTTACCAGGCGAGTGATTTCGACCATTCCGATTCCGGCAGCCGAGCGCCTTTGTGGCATGGCATCGCAATCAGCGCTGGACACGATTACGCTGATTTCCCTCTACTTCAGCTTTGCCGGAGAGCGCGGCTTTTCGCAGTCGATCATTTATAATTTCTCCCATTACGGCGCCTGGAAGCGACTGACGGTCTACTCTGATTTTTACGGTCGCGTGAACGGGCGGGAGTATTTCGCGGTCGAAGTGATTGCCGGTGGTGATGTCAGGTCGGTCGATCAGGCAAAGGAGGACTTTCGTCGCCACACGCAGGCCAATGGTCTGTTTACCGGCGAGCTCACACTCGAAGGCAGCCAGGTGCTGGAAAGCGCCTACCCGATCTATAGCAAGGGCGCTGCCCAGCATGCTGCGCAGGCAATCGACGCGCTGAGGGCCTTCGGCATTGAATCGATGGGCCGTCAAGGCGGCTTCAATTACCAGCCGACTGCGCGCGTCTCGACAATCGAGGTGGAAGCGGCATTGGGAAGAAACTAGTCGCGTCCGGGGCAACGACAGCGCGGGCGGATGTCTACCGCGGTGCAAAGTGTAAAGACGAAAGGTCTACGATGCGTATCCTGCATGTCCTCAATCATACGCAACGCCTTAATGGACACGTTCATGCCGCCGTTGACCTTGCCTGCGCTCAATCAGCGCATGGCCACGATGTCTGTGTCGCAAGCGGAGGAGGGGACTTCGACAGTCTCTTGCAGAAGAAAGGCGTAAAAACTGTCCTCATCGATCACAAGCGCAGCTTTGCAAACCTCGCCAAGGCACTCGTTTTCTTGCGCGGTCATGTCCGTGATTTCGGCGCCGAGGTCGTTCATGCCCACATGATGACGAGCGCCGTCCTTGCCTTCCCGGTTTGCAGGCTTAGTGGCATTCCCCTGATCACGACGGTCCACAACGAGTTTGAAAAAAGCGCCACCCTGATGGGCCTTGGAACGCGGGTGATCGCGGTCAGCGACGTTGTCGGTGCCTCGATGCGCAAGCGAGGTGTCCCATCCTCGCGGCTTTGCGTTGTCTTAAACGGCACGATTGGCTCTGCTCGGGCGGACGGGCGAAGTGAAGAACCTGCCGCCCTTTGCTCGCCCAGTATCCTGTTTGTCGGCGGGCTGCATCCAAGAAAGGGATTGCCGGACCTCTTGCAGGCGTTCGAAATCGTCCATCGCTCCAATCCCGACGCGCGCCTCTATATCGTCGGCGACGGTCCGTTCAAGCAAGCTTATGTGGATATGGCCTTTCAACTTGCCTGCAAGTCGGCCATCACTTTCGTCGGCCCGACGGCAGATCCATATCCCTATATGCTCGGCGCAGATATCTTCGTTTTGCCATCGCACGCTGACCCGGCACCGCTGGTGCTGTCTGAGGCACGCGAGGCAGGCTGCGCCGTCATAGGGACAATGGTCGATGGTATCCCGCAACTGCTCGAACAGGGCGAGGCTGGCATGCTTGTACCCCCTGGCGATCCTCAGTCATTGGCGGGCACGCTAGCCGACCTTCTGGAAAAGCCCGATCAGATCGATGCGTGGAAGGCGCGCAGCCAGGTCAGGCTCGAGTATCTGACGATCGACCGGGTCGCGCGAGAAACCATGCAGGTCTATCTGACAGCCCTGTCAAAGAATGCGCCAGGCCCAGAAAACGCAGAGACCGAGCACTCACCGTCGCGCGCAGATGCGCTCACATCAAGTCATCGCAAATAGCCCACGCAAGACTTTGCCTCAATCATTGATGTTGTCTCAACGCCCGAAAACCGGGCCCGCCGAAAGCCTGCCAGACGATCTGGCTATTGAGTTTAAGAGGTCGGTTGTGAACCAGAGAATTTCAATCGTCTTGGCGACGTTCAACGGCGAGCGCTTTCTGGATCAGCAGCTGCAAAGTCTGCTTTCGCAAACGGTCAAGCCATTCGAAGTCATTGTTAGTGACGACAATTCAACGGACCATACCGATGGGTTGATTGTGTCGTTTGAGAAGAGGGCGCCGTTCCCCGTTAGACGATTAAAAAACAAGCCGAGCCTCGGCTTTCGCGAAAATTTCCTCAACGCGGCGTCGAAGGCCAGCGGAGACTGGATCGCGTTTTGTGACCAGGACGACATCTGGCGGCGCGACAAGCTGGAGGTTTGCCAGGGCTTCTTTACAGCGGAAGGCGTAACCCAGATCGTCCATCAGGCCAGGTTGATAGACAGTTCAGGAACGGCAATTGGCAGCTTCAATCAGGGAATAGAAAGAACCAGCGTCAGGCCGGCGCTGTTTTACGACGTCTGGCATACCTTCTTGGGATTTTCCATGATGGTGAGACGCGACGTTATGAACACACTGCCATTTAGCGAGCGATTTGTTGATTACATCGAGCCAAAACATCTGATTGCCCACGACCGCTGGGGGTTCTTCCTGGCGCAGACGCTTGGCAAGACAGTGGAGATCGCCGAACCCCTTGTTTGCTACCGGCAGCACGCGTCAAACCTGTTTGGCAAAAGTGGACGCGGGTCAACACAAGCTGCCGATATCCGGCGAAAGAACCTTGGCTACATCGAAGCCACTCGTGGGATGCTCGGTTGCATCGCGAAATTGCCGCGTATGACGGAGGCTCAGTTTCCCGGTTTTCGGCGCGAAGTTGCACTTGGCGTCTACGCTTCTGCCCTGAGCCAGGTCGAGGCCCGCGCAAACATCTATGAGCTTGACCGCCATTTGGCATTTGCCGAGCTCGTGCGTCTCATTTTGGCGGGGGCCTACAGAAGCGCACAGAACGGGCGTTTGCGCTGGCGGTCGGTCGCCAGGGATCTGGCCTATTGCTTTGGAGCGTAAGGATTGTCGTTTCAGAGGCGGTCAGTGACAAAAGTGGGGCGCGAATGAGCGGGGCATGCCCATGGTGAGCAATCAGAGGTCTACGACGCATCATCCTGCGCTCGACGGAATTAGGGGCGTGGCTGCCATCTCGGTGTTGCTTTTTCACCTTGAACGATGGCTCGATGTTCCCGGACTTGCAGCCAACGGAAACCTGTCCGTCGACATGTTTTTCACCCTGAGCGGCTTCGTATTGGCGTTGGCCTATTCCCAAAGAGCCGACGCCATGAACCTGTGGGCGTTTCTCTTGATGCGTGCGGTCAGGCTTATGCCGCTGATCGTTCTGGCCACCGTGATCGGCTTTTCCTATCTCCTGTTGAAGGCTTCCTGGCAGGCCAGCGACATCGTGTATCCGACACTTCTCATTGCACTCTTCACCGGCGCCTTGAACATCCCCTTCTTTTGGGCACCGTCCAATATCGGTGGGCCACAGTTGTTTCCGCTCAATGGTCCGCAGTTCTCGTTGTTTCTGGAGGTCGTGGCGAACGCCGTCTGGTGGACTGTCCGGTTCGGCCCGCAAATTTCGATCGCCGCAGCGACTTTCATTGTTTCCGCGACATGCGTGTTCATCTTTGGCATCGGTGGCGATACGACTGATACCTTCTGGCTCGGCCTTGCACATGTGGGCTCGTCGTTTTCGATCGGCGTGCTGCTTTTCCACCTCGATCGGATGGTCTTGTTGAGAAAGCCCCAAATTTTCAGTGTGCTCTTCTGGTGCCTGACAGGGCTGATGGTGTTGCTGTTTTACATTCCGTTCGAGGCAACGTTTCCTTTAAAGCTTGTTTGGAAGTTCGCGCTCGCGCCTGCCCTTGTCTGGACTGGCTCAGGCGTGAAGATGAGCGCCGTGCAGGCGAGCCTGACCAAATACCTGGGCGATCTGTCTTACCCGATCTATGCCTTGCACTATCCCATTTTCTGCTGGGTCAATGGTATTCTTCAAGCGTTGACCGGTACAAAGAACGCTCTCGTCGAGGTTCCTCTGGTGGTGCTGACGGTGATCGCAGGCAGTCATATTGCGCTTCAGTTCTTCGATAAGCCGGTTCGCCGGTCTCTCTCTCGGCACATCGGTGCAAAACGAACGATTGTTCGTGCTGTGGTATGAGCTTGGCGTGAAGTATCAGCCCCCGGCTCCGACATATTGCTGAGAGGCATGATATTTTCGTGTTGGCTCGCTTCTTCCAGGGCATTCATGTACTCGTCGCTGCGCGCAACAGGAATGACCGTCCACGGCACTCCGGCCTCGGCCAGAAGCGCGTTTATGATGAAGCGGGCAGTGCGTCCGTTTCCATCGGGTAACGGATGGATGTACGTGAAAAGAAACGGGGCGACGATCGCCTTAATGCGCGCGTCGGGCTCGTCCGAAACGCATTGGAATAGTGCGTCCATGGCGTCAGCGATTGCATGTGGCGGCAAAGGGACATGCGACGAGCCCCGCAGGTGGACATTGTGCGATCGGTAACCGGCCAGCTGGTGCGCCTTGATGATGCCCGCGGTCACCGAAGGGCTGAACATGGCCCGGAACCAGTCCTGGTGCCTTTCCTCGAGCAATTCGCCAGTTGGCGCCCCCTTCGAGGATCTTCCTAATGTCCTCCCGCACTTCTTCGAAGGCCAGTCTGTATCCCTTGGCTGCGAGCGCATTCCTGGCCTCATAGTCCTGGGCGTCCTCGTCCGGCTGCCACTGACCATCCTGCACCCTTCGGATCAGCTCTTCCGAAACCTCATGGCCCTCGATCGAAAGCGAGTTCAGGGCGTCTGCCACGTAACGCTGATCGATGTCCGCGTCCCTTGTTCGCCCCAGATGACGCAACGAGACCGCCGACGTGGCTTCGACCCTCGTCCAGTAGGTATTGCAGCAGCGTACTCGTTCCGCGGATCGAGCCTATCACGGCGATGACATCGGTCGCCGATGTTTTCCAGGGGCTGGAGGTACACTATTATTATGCTTTTGAATCTCACTAATTTTATGCCTTGGACTCATTCCCCTGGACTGCCGAACCTTCTCACGCAGAGCGCGATGTACTCAACGCCATTACTGCCCACCAATACGAGATAGTTCGATCCTGATACCCGCGCCTTGCACCTCGGATTGGGTAGAGATGACAGGTTCGACAGGCTGATCGGATACTGCCGATGCGTCGTTCTTAACATTCCCGCTGGTCTGCTCAATCAGCATGCCACCTGGATCCTGTGCCTGAAACACACTTTCACCCTCGAACTCGTCCGTCTTCCAGGCATAGATGGCGTCATCGAAAATTTGCGGGAACACGTCCTCATTCGTCGGGTTGCCATACCGGCGCACTCCTTGATCAAAACAGCGTCACCAACATGAGCAGCATCCCCAGCGCAACAGCTCGGGGAACGTCCAGATCGCCGAAGGCCAAGGCCTCATGCGTTGCTCGAACGACCTCGAATAGCTTTCGGTATCCGACGTTTGCTGCGAAGGACAGCCACGACTGAAAAACCGAGCCTCGCAATCGCAGCGTCGCCGTTTGACGAACCGCGGCATGCTTGCGTTATGTCAATGAGGTCAAAGGCGATCTTGTTATTGTCGCGACACTTTCGATCCGCCGCCGAAAGTAATCGGTTCAGCACGTGGTGGCAGGAGTTTTCTTATGGGTTCGTTTAGCGCGTGGCACTGGCTGATTGTGCTCGTAATCGTATTGCTCCTGTTCGGAAAAGGGAAAATCCCCGAGCTGATGGGAGATCTGGCACAGGGAATTAAACAGTTCAAAAAGGGCGTTGAAGACGAACGCGAAGGATGACAGACGATGAAAGCCGGCTAGGATCGCCAGCCGGCCGGCCTCCTTCGCAAAGCCGCCAGGGTTTCCACAAGCTGTCCCGCCAGCTGCTGTGCTAGATCGCGGGTCCGGTCATCCTTTGAAAGCTCAGCTTGTCCAAGATGATGGTCGAGCAAAAGTTCGGCCAATGCTGTTACCTGAAGGTCCGGCTCAGTCGGCGAACGCTCGATCTCCACCGATTGATCTTGCGTCACTGCCCTTCGTTCAAACGCTTGCTGCGCGAACGCCAGGAACTGATTTGAATGGGTGGGTTGGTTCTTCGCCAGCGCTTTCAGGTGGACTTCCAGCCGGCGCTCGAGCTCGCTGATTGCAACGGTCTGCAGGACATATGACTTCCTTCGCATATGGAAGGCCGCCCGCCGCTCGCGACGGAGCGTCGATACGTGCCCCAGTTCCTCGCGCGCCATGCGCTCGGCCGCCTTGGCAATCTCTGACGTTGGCGCATGCGCGGATATATAAGTCCAGAAGAGGAAGGCGCGCTCTTCGTTCCTGACTGCAACCGAAAAGGCCCTGTATGCGGACAGGAGGTCGGGATCGGTCAGGTTCATTCCCTCGTCGTCGAACAGTTCGTCCGATTGGCTGGCGGTGGTGTTCCTCAGCACGCCGACTTCCGTCGACCATTCTTCCACGGAAGCGAGATGTTCGCGTTCCTCGGCGGCCAGTCTTTCGAAGACCGCAACGAGTTCGGGCTTGCCCGCCTGACGCATATGTTCGCGTAAGGCTTCATATCCTGCAACCGCCCCCATTTCCATGTCTCTGGCCGTTGCCAGCAATTCCGGCAACGAATTGATGGCACTTGGCTCCTTCGTCAGTCTCGTCATCGTGCTACCCGGCTCCTTTTGTGTTGCTGTAACCGGAATACCAGAAAGAAGATTTTTGAGTTTGACGCTCGTCAAAGAGCGCATCGCGGTCAACGCCTAGTGTCGCCCCACGTACTTCGCAAAACGGGTGGACGCGCGCAAAATATGACATCGAATTCGAGATCCTGGCTCCGAGCATGCCTGCGCGCGCTTGTCGTGGTGTCCGTCACCCTGTTGTCGGCGGCGGCCTGTAGCGCTGCCGACCAGCTTGCGACCTATCTCCAAAAAGTCCAACCGGGCGAACTTTTCCAGGGAGCCGAAAGCTTTGGCGCTCCGCAGGGCGAGCCGCCAATCGCACCAGTGATGAAAGCCGGCGAGGTTCTCGGATATGCTTATCTGAACTCCGACTTCACCGTGTCGACCGGCTACTCTGGTAAACCTATTCACATCGTGGTTGGGATATCGCGCGAAGGGGTTATCCGCGGCATCAAACTCGTCGACCATAAGGAGCCGATCGTTCTGATCGGCATTCCCCAGGCCCGCGTTGTCGCGGCATTGAATTCGATCATCGGAAAGGACCTCAGTCGTGTGGCTGCCGGTCTCGATCGTCCGCCACAAGTCGACATCGTCAGTGGCGCGACCGTGACCGTGCTGGTCATGGGCGACAGCGTGATCAGGTCGGCCGTCAAGCTTATCCGCTCGCATCGCCTTGACAGCCAAAACACGGTTCAAGCGCCTCAGATCGCCGAGGTGAAGCATGTCGACGAGGCGAAGGTGGGGATCGAGGACTGGCAGACGCTCTTGGGCGACGGGTCGATCCGGAGCCTGCGCCTTTCCGTCGGGGAGGTCTCGCAAGCGTTTCGTGCTGCCAAGCAGGATGCGGCCGCAAACAACCCGGAGGCGACACCAGAGACGGAGCGTTTCATTGATCTTTATGTCGCGCCCGCAAGTGTGCCCATCATTGGACGCAGCCTGCTCGGCGACACGCTCTATGAGCGTTTGCGCAAGCAGTTGAAACCTGATCAGTCCGCGGTGCTTGTCGCGGGCGACGGCGCCTATTCCTTCAAGGGCTCCGGATACGTAAGAGGCGGCATTTTCGATCGTATCGAGCTTCTGCAGGACGGCCAGGGCGTCAGGTTCCACGATCATGACCACACCCGCATTCCTTCGCTCGCGGCGGTCGGCGCACCCAAACTCAGAGAAATCGCGCTTTTCGTCGTGCCCAAGGATTTCACCTTCGATGTGACGGAGCCCTTTGAACTCCAGCTGCTTGTCCAACGCAGCATGGGCGCGCAGAAGGCGGTGTTGCCCTATAACCTCGGCTACACGCTTCCCGACACCTACATGAAGATCGATCGCGTCAGCCAGGCTCTTCCCGCAGCGGCTTCTCCTGCGCCCGTCGAGGCGTCTTCCGAAACGCCGGAAAGCAATGACGAACCTCAGCTTTGGGTAAAGATCTGGGATGGCAGCCGCATCAAGATCGCGATCACGGTGGCTGCAATCCTCACCTTAACCGCGATCTTCTTCTTCCAGGATTGGCTGGTGCGCCGGCCCAAGCTCTTCGGATACGTCCGCACGGGGTTTCTCGTGTTCACGCTCGTCTGGCTCGGCTGGTATGCAAATGCGCAGCTCTCCGTCGTGAACGTGCTGACCTTCGCCAACGCCGTCATTTCAGGTTTCAATTGGCAGTTCTTCCTGGCCGCGCCATTGATCTTCCTGCTTTGGGCTGCGGGTGCGGCGGCGCTCCTCTTCTGGGGCAGGGGACCTTTTTGCGGATGGCTTTGCCCTTTCGGCGCGCTGCAGGAACTCACCAACGGCCTGGCCAAGAAGCTTGGGGTCCCTCAGGTAAAGCTCCCATGGGGTCTCCACGAGCGCCTCTGGCCGGTGAAGTACATCATCTTCCTCGGTCTCTTCGGCCTCTCCTTCTACTCGATGGCGCTGGCGGAGACATTTTCAGAGGTTGAGCCCTTCAAGACAGCGATCATTCTCAAGTTCGCTCGTCAGTGGCCATTTGTGCTCTTTGCCCTGTCCTTGCTTGGTGCGGGTCTCTTCATCGAACGCTTCTACTGCAGATATCTGTGCCCCTTGGGAGCCGCATTGGCGATCCCGGGGCGGATCAGGATGTTCGAATGGCTGAAGCGGTGGCCCGAATGCGGCTCTCCTTGCCAGCGATGCGCCAAGGAGTGCCCGGTCCAGGCGATCCATCCCGAGGGGCAGATCAACGTCAACGAGTGCATCTACTGCATGCACTGCCAGGAACTTTATCAGGACGACCAGCGCTGTCCGCACATGATCCAGGTGCGTCTCAAGCGAGAGAAATTCATGGCGCTGTCAACGCCGGAATCACGAGGTGAAACGCCTGCGAAAAAGCCGAAGGTCGAAGTCACCTACAAGGGTGTTCCCATCAAGAAAGCAGAGGCTGCGCCGGACCAAACGGCGTGACATGTTCAAAAAAGGAGACGGAAATGACCACAGAAACGAAGAATCCGCTGTTTAATCGACGACAGTTGCTGGGAACCACGGCGTTTGCTGCGGCTGCGGGTGCCGCTGGTGTCGGCGGCGCCCTGACGCTGTCTGGTGCCATGGCGACGGCTGCTCATGCCGAAGGCCTGGATCACCTGGTCGAGCCAGGTGAACTGGATGAATACTACGTGTTCGTTTCCGGCGGCCAGTCGGGCGAGGTGCGCGTTGTCGGGCTTCCTTCGATGAGAGAACTCATGCGTATCCCGGTTTACAACCGCTGCAGCGCGACCGGCTGGGGATTGACCAATGAAAGCCGCAAGGTCCTGACCGAGGGCCTGCTTCCGCAGACCCGCGAATTCCTGGCGACGCGCGGTGGTGTTTACCAAAACGGTGATCTGCACCATCCGCATCCATCGTTTACGGACGGCACCTATGACGGCCGGTACCTGTTTGCAAACGACAAGGCGAATACCCGCGTCTGCCGAATCCGTCTCGACGTGATGAAGTGCGACAAGATCATCGAACTTCCCAACCAGCATACCGTTCACGGCCTTCGCGTCCAGAAGTACCCCAAGACGGGATATGTGTTCTGCAACGGCGAAGATCGCGTTCCTATACCGAATGACGGCAAGGTTCTGGACGATCCCAAGCAGTATCACGCTGTCTTCACTGCTGTTGACGGCGAAACGATGGAAGTCGCCTGGCAGATCATCGTTGATGGCAACCTCGACAACGTCGATGCAGACTATCAGGGCAAATATTGCTTTGCGACATGCTACAACTCCGAAGAAGGCGTCAACCTTCCGGAGATGATGGCCAAGGACCAGGACTGGGTGGTCGTCTTCAACCTCAAGAGAATCGAGGATGCGGTCGCGCGCGGAGACTTCAAGAAGATTGGCGGGGTGCCGGTGCTGGACGGCCGCCATGGCTCGGCCTACACCCGCTACATTCCGGTTTCGAACAGCCCGCACGGGATCAATACCGCGCCTGACGGTATTCATGTGGTCGCCAACGGCAAGCTCTCGCCGACCGTAACCGTCTTCGACGTTCGCAAGTTCGATGATCTTTTCGAAGACAAGATTAAGCCGCGGGAGACGGTTGTCGCAGAACCCCAGCTCGGTCTCGGCCCGCTTCACACGGCCTATGACGGTCGAGGCAACGCCTATACGACGTTGTTCATCGACAGCCAGGTGTGCAAGTGGAACATCGAGGACGCCATTCGTGCGTTCAAGGGTGAGAAGGTCGATCCGATCCGCCAGAAAATCGATGTCCAGTACCAGCCGGGCCACAATCACACGTCGATGGGGCAGACAAAGGACGCAGACGGAAAGTGGCTGATCTCGCTGAACAAGTTCTCGAAGGACCGCTATCTCAATGTCGGCCCTCTGAAGCCGGAAAACGATCAGCTGATCGACATATCCGGCGACAAGATGGTTCTTGTCCACGACAACCCGACCTTCGCCGAACCGCATGACGCGACCATCGTGCATTCCTCGAAGATCAACCCGGTCAATGTCTGGAACCGTGAGGACGTCTTCTTTGCCGACGCGGTCGCCCAGGCAAAGAAGGACAACATAGATCTTCTTTCGGACTCGCAGGTAATCCGGGATGGAAACAAGGTGCGCGTCTACATGACCTCGGCCGCGCCTGCGTTCGGTCTTGAGTCCTTCAACGTCAAGCAGGGGGACGAGGTGACGGTCTACATCACCAACATCGACGACGTTGAGGACCTGACGCACGGCTTCTCGATCGTCAATTACGGCATACAGATGGAGGTTGCTCCGCAAGCCACCGCATCGGTCACCTTCACGGCCGACAAGCCAGGTGTCTACTGGTATTACTGCTCGTGGTTCTGCCATGCGATGCACATGGAGATGCAGGGGCGCATGCTGGTCGAGCCAAAGGCCGCGTGATGGCGTTCCTTGCCAAGATAGCGCTATTCGGGATGGCGGTCGCAACGACCGCCGTTCCGGCATATGTTTTTGCGGCCGAGCGTCACGTGACGCCGGATAGCGACCTGTCCCTGCAACGCGTTATCGACGAGGCTTTTGCTGGAGACAGGATAGAATTGGCTCCCGGCACCTATCGCGGTCGCCTGGTCATCGACAAGCCGATCGTCCTGGAGGGGCAACGAGGGGCAATCATCCTCGGCGATGGCAAGGGGAGTGTCGTTACGGTGTCCGCGCCGGATGCCACGGTACGCGGATTGGAAATAAGGGGATCCGGTTTCGAGCTTTCAGGACTTGATTCCGGGATCTTCGTTAGCCAGTCGGCCACCGGCGCGGTGATCGAAGACAATATAATCACAGGCAACCTCAACGGCATCTATCTGCACGGTGCGGCTGGTTCCATTGCTCTGCGTAATCGCATCAAAGGTATTGCTGGCGGACGCATGAGCGAGGCCGGCAACGGTGTTTCGCTGTGGAACGCTCCCGGCGCAAAGATCATCGAAAACGACATCAGCTTCGGAAAAGATGGCATCTCGACGAATGCCAGCAAACGGAACCTTTTCAAGGACAACCGTTTCCGCGATCTCAGGTTCGCGATCCACTACATGTATACGAACGACAGCGAGATCACCGGCAACATCTCCGAGGGAAACCTGGTCGGCTATGCGATCATGTTTTCAAGCCGGCTTACGATCACCGACAATGTTTCGGACGGTGACCGGGATCATGGATTGCTCCTAAACTTCGCGAACGGATCGACGATCTCGCGCAACAAGGTGATCGGCCGTCTTCAGGCGTCCGATCGATGGGTCATGGGGGGAGCGCGATCGGAAACCTCTGATATGCCGGGCATCGAAGCTGGTTCCCTCGGCGGTGAGGCAACGCGGCTCGGGCCTGAGAAATGCGTTTTCATCTACAATGCCAACCGCAACGTCCTTGAGGATAACCTTTTTGAAAATTGCGCCGTCGGGATTCACTTCACGGCCGGCTCGGAAGGCAACGAGATTGTCGGCAATGCCTTTATCGGCAATCGCGATCAGGTGAAATACGTCGGCTCGCGCTACCTTGACTGGTCGAAGAACGGTCGCGGAAACTACTGGAGCGACAACCCCTCGTTCGACCTTAATGGCGACGGCATAGGAGACAGCCCCTACCGTCCCAACGACATCGTAGACACGGTTCTTTGGACCGCTCCGCAGGCGAAGATTTTGACGACAAGTCCTGCCGTACAGATCATTCGCTGGGCGCAGGCCCAGTTTCCCTCACTGTTGCCTGGCGGCGTCATCGACAGCAAGCCGCTGATGGCTCCTCCTTTTGGGAAGGACGCAACAAAATGACATCGACGATCTGTCTCAAGAACGTCTCGAAGCTCTATAAAGACGTGCATGCCATCGAGGACATCTCCTTTTCGCTGGGCGAAGGGGAACTGGTGGCTCTGGTCGGGCACAACGGGGCGGGAAAGACAACGCTCATCAAGGCGATCCTTGGTCTCATCCGACCGACCGGCGGAACCGTAAGGGTGCTGGGCGAGGACCCCGTTTTTGGCAATCTCAGCGTCCGCAAGGACGTCGGATACCTGCCGGAAAGCGTCTCGTTTCATCTGGCGCTGACAGGAAGGGAGATCCTTTCCTTCTATGCCAGGCTGAAGCGCGTTCCAATGAACGATTGGCAGGACCTGTTCGATCTTGTCGGGCTTGCCAAATCCGCTGCAGACAGGCCCGTTAGAACCTATTCAAAGGGCATGCGCCAACGATTGGGATTGGCACAAGCGCTGCTGGGAGAGCCCCGGCTTCTGCTTTTGGACGAGCCGACGAGCGGGCTCGATCCGGCTCTCAGGCGAAGCTTTTACGACCTGATCCTTCAGTTCAAGCGCAAGGGAACAACGGTCCTGCTTTCCTCACATGCTCTCAGCGAATTGGAGGAAAGGGCCGAACGCGTGATTATCGTCAACCGCGGACGCAAGATCGCCGACGGTAGCCTGGACGAGCTTCGACGGATTGCCTGCCTTCCAACGCACATCCGCTTCAAACCAAGCGCCAACGCCGCCGTCGAGACGTGGTCACGCGGCTCGGTCAAATGGCTGCAACGAACAGACCAGTTTCTGGAGGCCGATATCGATCACAGGGAAAAGATAGCGGTGATCTCTGCGGTAACGTCTGATCCGGACGCACTGACCAGCATGACGATCATCGAGCCGACGCTCGACGACGTGTACGCGCATTTCCTTCAAGGACAGGGAAGAAAGCCGTGAAAAACATACTGATCATCGCGCGCAAGGAGATACAGGAGGGCCTCAGAAACCGCTGGGTGGTTGCGGTCACGCTGTTGCTTGCCTCGCTCGCATTGACACTCTCCTTTCTCGGAAGCGCTCCGACAGGAAATGTCGGGGCCGGCCGGCTCGACATTGTCATCGTCAGTCTCTCAAGTCTCACGATCTTCCTGGTTCCGCTGATTGCGCTGCTTCTTGCACACGACGCCATCGTCGGCGAAATGGAACGTGGCACCCTGCTTCTTCTTCTCAGCTATCCAGTCGGACGCAAACAGGTCGTTCTCGGGAAGTTCCTAGGCCACACGCTCATTCTCTCTGTCGCGACCTTCGTGGGATACGGAGCAGCCGGCGCAGCCTTGGTCGTTGCAGGTACTGCGGTTGATCCTGAAAGCTGGATCGCATTCGCCTCGATGATCGGATCTTCCATTTTGCTGGGTACGGTCTTTATCGCGATCGGCTATCTGGTCAGCGCGTCCGTCACGCAGCGCAGCACGGCTGGTGGCATGGCCTTGGGTATCTGGCTGTTTTTCGTGATCATCTATGACATGGGCCTGCTTGGCGCCCTTGTCTCGACAAAGGGGGAGGGCTTTTCACCGGGACTGCTGAGCGCTCTTCTGATCGGCAATCCCACGGACGCCTACCGACTTCTCAATCTCGGATCACAGACGGCCGGATCGGTATCGGCAATCGCGGGCGTCGCCGCCAATTCGATGCTCACGCCGGGGCTTTTGGTAACCTCGCTCATGCTGTGGGTTGTCATTCCCCTTTTGCTCGCAATGCTTCGTTTCTCCTGGAGGGAACTGTGACCCGTCTCATCGCCATATCATTCACGCTCGCGGCACTTTTCCTCACAGGTTGCGAAAAGGCCGAGACGACGATCCCAAAGCCCGTCGAACTGACATCGGAGGCCGTCGACCACTTTTGCGGGATGAACGTCCTGGAACATCCTGGCCCCAAGGGCCAGATCATTCTGAAGAGCGGGGGGGAGCCGGTCTGGTTCAGTTCGTCCCGCGATGCCGTGGCTTTCACAAAGCTTCCGGAGGAACCGAAAGATATCGCGGCCTTCTACGTCTCGGATATGAGCCACGCCGACAGCTGGGAGGCGCCCGGACCTTTGAACTGGATCGATGCCAAGACGGCGTTCTACGTGGTCGGCAGCCAGGTGCATGGCGGCATGGGTGCGCCGGAGACCGTCCCGTTCTCGCTCCGTGCCGATGCCGACGCCTTTGCTCAGAAGAACGGTGGCAAAGTGCTCACTTTCGAGGAAATCGCTGATCACGACGTGCTGCAATCGACATCCGAGCCGTCTCAGAATGCAAAGGTTGGGAGCAATGGATAAGGTGGTCACACGCCGGCGTGCGATCGGCATTTTTGCAGCTGTGGGCGGCTTGCCTTTACTTTTATCTGGCACGGCGGCAAGGGCGGCTACGTCAGCATTCGTCTGGAGCGGTCAGGCGCTTGGGGCTCCCGCCAAGCTGATCTTGAACGATCATGATGCGAAAAGGGCCAAGCGGCTGATCGAAGCCATCGTGGCCGAAGTGGCCCGGCTGGAAAGGATCTTCAGCCTGTACAGGGACGATTCGAGCCTTGTCGAACTGAACCGCGTTGGCGGCCTTGCTGCGCCACCGCCGGAGCTTGTGGCCCTCGTCGAAAAATGCTTGACGTTCTTTGAAGCGACCGGCGGTCTGTTTGATCCGACTGTTCAGCCCGTCTGGAAGCTCTATCGCGATCATTTTGCGTCGCCTGGCGTCGGCGAGGATCGTCCGGATAAAGGCGTCTTGAACGCACATCTTCGTCGCGTCGGTTTCGATGCGTTAAGATTTGGCTCGGGCCGGATCGCGTTTTCCCGTCCGCAAATGGCCATGACGCTGAACGGCGTGGCCCAAGGGTTCATCACGGACCGGGTGGTCGATATGCTTCGTGACGCCGGTATCACCAGCAGCCTCGTCGACATGGGTGAAACGCGTGCGATCGGAGCTCAGTCTGATGGAGACCCGTGGCGTGTGGGTCTTGCGGCATACGAAGACAGTTTGGATCCGGATACGGTTCTTCCGATCGTCAATCGGGCGGTCGCAACCTCGAGCCAAACGGGCTTCTCATTCGACGAAGCGGGACGGTTCGGACATATTCTCCATCCAAGGACGGGTGTGGTGCCGAGGCTATATCGGCGGGTAAGCGTCATTGCTTCAGACGCAGCCAGCGCAGACGCACTGTCTACTGCCTTCAATCTGATGGAGGCAAACGCCATACGCGATACGCTCGATAAATTCCCGGGCATGTCCGTGGATCTTGTTGACGTCAGCGGGATTGGTCAGAGGCTGGGGCCAACCCTGTCGTTGGAGAAGCCCGCATAATAATGATGGCTGACGCTGCGTTGCCAGCTTGTGACCCACACCGCAGACCATGACCCAAATCAGCGATGATCCCGAGATCAGTCTGCCGTTGCGCCGCGCCGATATCTACTCGACGAGGGAAGGTGCACGCCCGGCTAGCGGCGCGTACACGCAATCGCTGCGAGCAAAGGCGATCGCTTCTTGTAGATAATGTTGCTCCGCGCTCGTTTTATCGCCCGAGCGACGTTCAACGTCACCGCGCAATCGCAGGAGCTCAGCCGTGAAGTAGTTTTCGCCTGTGTGTTTAACGAGCTTGAGTGCTTCATCCAGAGTGTCTGCTGCCTGCTTCAGGTCTCCCATTTGCATGTAACCTTCCCCCATAAGGCCGAGGTAGCAGGACTTATCGATCTCATGTTCACCCAGGTTCGCGCAGGTTGCCTGCATTTTTTTGAGACCGAGCGGATTGCCGTCTCCTCGTGCCATGATCCAGCCCTGGAAGAAAGAGACGGCGTTCCTCCACATGCGAAAGCCGTTCGCTTTTGCGAGCTTGGACAATTCGTCAAGTTTGTGCCGTAGCGGCCAAACGTCGTCACGAAGGGCATAAAGAACGCAACAGTTGCCAAGGCAGGCGGCTAGCCGGTACGCGACCCGCCAAGGCGACTACCAGGCTATCGGCCGCAGCCAATGCGAATAGGCCGAGGGAATGGTGGCAACCAACGGCGGGTTCGCTTGCTTGTTTACCGGCTGGGATCAGTAGCGACCGTTTTCACCGACTACGTGCTCACCAGCAGAAGGATGTAGGCGATCACGGTGACCATCAATGCCCGGAATGCGAAGGTGACGCAGCGGTATTTTCCACGTGCTATGGTTGAGAGTATATCGGCATTCTCAATGTACTGTTCGAACAGATAGCCCTTATCGCGCTTCGTTGCCGCCTCGCGAAAGTGACCACGATGCTTGGGCCAAGATCCCCAGAAAAGAGACGTCGACGAGTTCACGTGACGCGGCAGCACGACGAGAATCGCCGAGAGGATGGAAACGATTGACGCCAATGCCAAGGCGCCGGAGAAAATTATACCCTGTGGCGTGCCTTGGGCATAGCGACCCCAGGTAAACACCTCACGTCCCTCGCTGGACGTTACCAAAAAGGCGAGCATAAAAGTGAAGATATAGGCGGCCTTCTGATCGGAGATCTTGATTTGGTCGTAGAAGATGTCATTGATCTTCTTGATATGGTCAAAATACTCAGAGCTCACGTCGTCGGTCGAAGGTGTGCTGACCAGATAATCTGAGGCATTCTCAAAATCGCTCACGCTGTCCCCCCGCGCCGAAGTGTTTCCTTGATATTACACTTGCCATGCAAAGCAAGTCGCCTTCTGACATCACGCTTGACTTTTCAAGTACAGGTAGACAAATCCTTGCGACATGAGGGGTCGATTTGCGAGATACGTGTGCGGGGGCGCGGCGATCGCGCTGGTTGCGTTTTGTCTGACGCATCCAGCCGAGGCGGAGCCTCTTCGGCGCACGGCCCGGGCTGCAGGTTCGGTCATCGACCGCAAGACGGGGGAAGAAGTTCGCTTCGTCGATCTTTCCAGCTGGCAGAACGTCGCTCTTCATCAAGACCTTCTCGGCGGCGACGTGTTGCGCACCAATGCCAATGGTCAGCTGGCGATCCTGTTTGCCGATCACACGCAGGTTCGCCTGGGTCGCAATTCTGCCCTGCAGGTCAAGCAGATGGCTGCCGATGGCGACACGGTTCTCAATCTGCAATCCGGCACGATGTGGGCGCGCGCGCAGCGCGGCGGTCAGGCACTGACAGTGGAGACGCCGGCCGCAGCCGCCGCCATTCGCGGGACCGACTGGACGATGACGGTCAAGGGCGACCAGACATCGCTAATTGTGCTTGAGGGGCGGGTTGAGCTCAAGAACGAGCAAGGCAGTGTCGAAGTCGCGCAAGGCGAAGCGGCTGTTGCGACGATTGGGCAGGCACCCAGAAAGCTGATCATCGTTGCTCCAGACGATCGCGAGCAGATGCTGTTTTATCTGACATTGCGCAGCGGCTTTACGTTCATGCCCGCCTCGCCGCTGCCAATGCAAAAAATGCGATCCGAACGCAGCCGTATCGAAGCCAAGGCACCGGAAGCAAGAACGTCAGAGGACTGGCTGACGCTTGCGGAGGTACAGATGTCGTTCGATGGGCGTCAGCAGGCGCTCAAGTCGTTGGCCAAGGCCCGGGCGTTGAAGCTTTCAGCCAGCCAACGCGCCCGCGCCGATCTGATCGAAGCGCTGATTGCGGGCGCGGAGAAACGCTACGATGAAGCGGCAAGGCTGTTTTCGAAGGCTGAGCCGGCACTCGATCCTGAGCGCCGCAGCATTGCAGCCTATGGAGGCTACTATTCGCGATCGCTACGCGATCCCGATCACGTGGAGAAGCCGCCAGCGACCATTACCGGTCCTTACGCAGCGGTGATGAAGGCCTATACCGCCGGCTTTCTCGAGGATATTCCCGCCGCGATCAAGATTATAAAGGACGCGGAAGCACGCTACCCGGCGGATTCGCAGCTGCCGGCGCTGCGCGCGCAGCTTGCGATCTTGATCAATGACCAGGTCCAGATGCGTGAGGCGATCGCGCGTTCGCTTTCGATCGATCCGACGGACCCTGATGGGTTACAGGCCCGCGCGCGCGTGCGCGCCGATTTCGAGGGGAACCTCGACGGCGCACTTGAAGACCTGAACAATGCGATCAAAGTGGCGCCGGGTTCATCGATGGCCTGGAATGATCTCGGTCTGCTTCAGGATGCGAGGGGCGCCAGCCGCGAGGCGGAGGCGGCCCTCAAGAAGGCGATTGAGCTCGATCCGGACGACCCGATCAGCCACGCCAATCTTGCCATCCTTTATCTCGATCAATCACGCATGAAGGAAGCAAAACGCGAGATCGACCTGGCATTGGCCGCCGATCCAGCCTTCGACATCGGCCTTCTTGCCCGTGGACGCTACTATCTCCAATCGGGCGAACGGGACAAGGCGATCGAGGATCTTCTTGCTGCATCGACGGCCAATCCGGGCTATTCGCAAGCGCAGCTCATGCTGGCGGCAGGCCACTATGAACGAGGCGATCGGGATCCTTCAAATCAGGCTGTCGAAAATGCCGATCGGCTGGACAAGAACGATCCCGTCATCTCGGCATTTCGAACTGCTGTTGCCATTGACGACTACGACGCTGATGGAGCGATCGCAAACGCCCAGGAGTTTTTAAGGCGGGCGCGCGCCCGCGGTGGAGATTTCAGCGCGCTTGGAGCCAACCAGGATGCCGGCTCCACGCTCAACAACGCCTTTCGTCTGCAGGGGCTCGATGCCTGGGGGCGATATTATGGCGATGCGGTTTTTGATCCGTTCGAAGGCAGCGGCTTTGTGGATCAGGCCCTCAAGGGCAGTATCAATCCGTTCAAGAATGCGATTACCTTTGGCGATAGCGTGATCGAAAACACGAGCAATGCGACAAGCTTTTCGTCGCTTTTTCAAGGACTGCTGCTCGACCCGCACATGTTGTCGGGCCGATCGAGGTCTGCGACGTTGCTGAACACCCCGTTCATTGAAGGCGCTGTTGGTGGCGGCATCAACAGCGTCGGCGGTCACACGGGACGCATCGGTGAAGCCGAGATCCAGGGCTTTGCCAACCAGACGATACCGATCAGCTTCCTCGGCAGTTTCGAGTGGGAAGAAATACCAGCTGAGGGAAGCTATCCCAACTCTGGCAGCTTCTCCACCGAGACCAAGCTGCTGAACGCCAATGGATACCTGACGGCCACTCTCACCCCAGAGGATCGCGTGGTCGCGTTCGTCAACCAGACCAGCAGCGATTTTGACCTAAATTCATTGACGCTCGATCCATCGCCGTCGATCCGGCTGAATGCTGAGTTCTTTATCCCCGTCTTCGGCGTGCCGGTGGCACCGCCTGAATTGCCGCTCTATCGCAGTCAGCACAACAGTCTGGATAATCTCAACAGCGGGATTGGCTGGAGCCACACGTTCGGCTATCGCAATGTCGTGAATGCTGCGCTTCTTTATGCAGACGTGAAGTCCAAGAGCGCAAATGACTTCGAATTCGATCAGTCACCGATATTCGGGGTGACGACACCGAGCTTACTGCCGTTTGTGCAAAACCGGGAAAGTCTCTCGTCCAAGAGCTATGTCGCAGCCGTCAGTCACAGTTTCGGCACAGACAATGGCCTAACCTGGCGATACGGCGTCGAGGGAGGATGGATTGACACCCATAGCAGCAGCTTCAACGAGCTTTACGAGTTGGTCCCTGGTTTTGTCCCCGATATCACGACGGGCCCGGACGAAGCGTCGAGCAGAACAAATCTGGCACGGGCTTATGTGGACCTACTGCATGAGATTACGCCGGACCTGAAGGCGGAATATGCTCTCCATGCCACGCGGCTGGAGGGAGATGGTATCGACGTCAGTCGCCTGGAGCCACGATTGGGCCTCGCCTGGGTGCCGGTCGAGGATCAGTGGTTGCGCGCTGCATTCATGCGCCAGAGTGTCGAAACAGGCGTGCCGACACTTGCCCCGATCGGCATCGTGGGACTGCAGCCCAATCAGATTGCGGTCGGTATCGATGGTTATGTCGATACCGTGGCCCTGCAATGGGATTCCCAATGGTCCGACAAGTTCTTCACGTCCATGGGCTATCAGCACCAGGAACTGCATGACATGACGATCGGGTTTCCGCTGACGGCGTTGCCGGCGATCGACAGCCTGCCTCTGACACGAGGGAGCCTTGACCGGGCAAGCATCACCGCGAATGTGGCGCTGGGCAATGGGTTCGGTCTTTCAGCGACCTATGCCCGCATGGAGTCGGAAGACAATGACGAAACAAGCGCCAACTTTGGCGGTGACCTTCCGTTCATTCCGCAAAACTCCGGTCAAGTGGCCCTAACCTGGGTCAATGAAGCGAATGTGAAAGCGACAATCGCCGCCAATTATATAGGCAAACGGGATGGTGACGACCTAGGCACGGAGCTCGACGACTTTTGGACGCTTGATGCCAATATGATCTGGGAGCCGTTCGACAAGCGCTTTGCTCTTGAGGTCGCAGCGTTCAACCTGCTCGATGAGAATTTTGAGATAAGTCCTGGCGTTCCCGGTTGGGGCCGTGCCGTCAAGGGCACTTTCAAAGTTCGGTTCTGATGAACAACACCGCGCCCCCCGGCCAATCGACAGTGCTTCCCGGTTGGCCGTTCAGTAACCGCGGCCTTCGCCTGCTTATCCTCATTCTCGTGACGCTTATCGGATTTTCCCTGCTTTCGCGCCTGCCGGCGTGGCCGCTGCTGGAGCTCAAGTCTTTCGACTACTTGTCGACCGTCGACGGGCTGCTGCCACCGGAGGAGGGGCCGGTGATCGTGGCAATCGACGAGCCTTCACTCGCTGCGATCAATGCGCAGTGGCCCTGGCCGCGCAGTCTGCATGCCGAGTTGATCCGGCAGCTGAGAGCGGCTGGCGCAAAAGCGATCGGTCTCGACATCATCATGGCGGAGCCTTCCACGCAGGAGAACGACGCGGCGATTACGGCCGCAGTCGGCCCGGACATCGTGCTTGCTGGCGACGAAACGCTGATCGAGACACCGCAAGCCGACCAGCTCGTGCGGGCGACCCCACTGCCGCAACTGACCGCGGCCGGCGCCCGTACGGGCATTGCCTCCATCGAGCTTGGTGGGGACGGTGTTTTCCGCACAGTCCCGATCTATGAGGATGGTTTTGCCATCACGCTTCTCAGAGCCGCCGGCAACGGCGCTGTCTCAGTCCCGCCAGGCGCGATGATCCAATCCTTCGGTCCGGCGCGAAGCTATCCGACGGTCTCCTACTATCAGGCGCTCGACCCGAAGAATTTCCTTCCCGAAGGCACCTTCAAGGACCGCGTTGTCCTGGTCGGCCTTAGCCTTCAGAACGCGCCGGAGATCGACAAGGGTGGTGCCGACGCCTTTGCCACACCCTACACGATGCATACGGACAAGCTTACGGCTGGCGTCGAAATCCAGGCAACGATCTATGATAATTTGCGCCAGCGCATGTCGATTACCCGCACGGGTACCGTACCCTTTGTCGGCCTCGTCCTGCTTGCGGCAGCACTCGCTGCCGCAACGGTCTGGAAATCAACGGGCTGGCCGACGCTGATCGCAACCGTTGTTGCGATATTCGCATTCGCGCTACTTTGTTATGCCGGTCTACGGTTCGGCCATTTTTTCATATCGCCGTTAGGGCCGACCGTCGCGTTCGCGTCCGTCGCATTTGGCCAAGCGGCTTTCGATTTTGCCGAGGAGCGCAGGAACAAGCAACGCATTACGCGAGCCTTTTCGCAGTACCTTTCGCCCGACCTTGTAAAAAAGCTCTCTGACGATCCTTCGCAACTGAAGCTCGGCGGAGAAAGACGAACGCTGTCAGTTCTCTTCTCCGACGTCCGTGGTTTCACGACGATTGCCGAAACGATGAAGGACGATCCGCAAAAGCTGACCGGCTTGATCAACCGGTTGCTGACGCCACTTTCCGATATCGTCATGGATCACGGCGGCACGATCGACAAATACATGGGCGACTGCATCATGGCATTCTGGAACGCACCGCTCGATGACCCCAAGCACGCGCTCCACGCTGTTGAAGCATCGCTTGCAATGCAGGCCGCTATTGGCAAGCTCAACAAGGAGCTCGAGGCGGAGGCCCAAGCAAGTGGCGCGCCCCTGCATGTGCTGAAGATGGGCGTCGGCATCAACACGGGGGAATGTGTCGTGGGCAACATGGGGTCGAACCGGCGCTTCGACTATTCATGTCTCGGCGATTCCGTCAATCTGGCCTCGCGGCTTGAAGGCGCATCGAAGAACTACGGGGTGGCTATTCTGCTCGGCGAGGAGACCGCACGGCTTGTCAGGGGGGCTTACGCCGTGGTCGAGCTAGACCGTATTGTCGTAAAGGGCAGGACGGAACCGTCGCCTGTCTTTACAGTTGTCGAAAGCGCCCGACCGGCAGATCTTGAGTTGCACGCCAGGTTTCTCTCAGGGAAATACGATAAGACCTTGACGCCCCTCGACGCCGTATTTGAACGACTAGCGACGGCCATACCCTCCCTCCGGCTATATTACTCAATCGTCCGAAGCGAACTTGCGCGCTCGGCAGACGAATGACAGAAACGGGCTCACCAATAACGGCGTGACGGTTTGTTCACGGCCGATTGGCGGATGGTAGTTGAGTTGCGGCTTTCCTGAAGCATGCCCTCCTGATTTAACTGGGGCGAGAACATGCGATGGCGGGAGTTGACAGTTCAGGTGTCTACCAAAGCGAATCGGTGGCAAATGCCCAGGGCGACGAGACGATCGATGTTGCTAAATCTAACATAAGGGTAAGGCCGTCGGCGCGTTCAATGGTGAAGGTTGATCCAAGGCCATGCTACCTGTCGCGGTGATAGCGTTCGCTTCGGCGACCTGCGTCCGCCCTTTGATAACTGCTTTCTTCCATCGTGCTTGACATCCGGGGGAGCGACTAAGTCGCATTTTGGTCCTTCTTCTCCACGTTGGGACGCGCGGGACAGTTTTTCACAGGCGTCGAGCGCGTGTCTTTAAAATCTTAAGGACCCGTCCCGATTGTCGCAATATGCATGTGGCGGATTGAAATGGCTCGTGTTATTGCAATCCCTCTAGTTCAGAATGTAGATAAATTGGAATGCGCGAAATGCGACAAACAAATGATGAGGAAGCCGTTCTCAATTTTGGCGATCAAGTTTGGAATACCGAGCTGGCGTTCCAGCACCTCAAGACTGTCGGCAAGGCCGATACGAAGCGCACTGCCGAGCGACGGTTGCATGAGCTAGGCATTCTGCCGGCGGCTCTGATAGCTGAGGATTTGCGGGATGAGTACGGAGAGCCACCGATACAGAGCGTTTTGAATTCCGATTTAGAACGCCAGCGCTCCAAGCGAACACTTGTTCTATTCGTGCAGATTTTCGAGCGGGCGCAGTCCGCATGCCTTCATGCCAACGACGCGCGAGGAGCGCGTATCTGGGTGCCCATGGCAACACCGGTCAGCTCAGCCGAAGTTGAGACTGCATTGGGAAAATTGCGGAAGCATGTCGGCAAGCCGATCGCCGTCTTTCCGCATGCGGCTGCGACGACGTTCTTCCGCGAAATCCCTTCCAACGAAGATATCGGCATCCAGCTGCTGAGCTATTCGTCACCTTTGCCGGTCGCTGCGCCAATTCTCACTGTTTCATCAATGTCCGATCACCTAAAGCGCCTTGAGTCCGAGAGTATCTTCATCATCCGAGAGGCCTATGCGGAAGCGCGTAATCCCGTCCTACTGTACTCATTGGGAAAAGACAGCTCGGTACTCCTTCATCTGGTGCGCAAGGCTTTCTCTCCAGCGCCCCTTCCATTTCCACTCCTGCACGTGGACACGCGGTGGAAGTTTCGTGAAATGTACCAGTTCAGGGACAGTATCCGGGCGGACGGCGGCACGACGCTTATCGTCCACATCAACCCTGAGGCGATCGAAAAAGATATTAATCCATTCGATCATGGCGTGGAACTCCACACGGCCATCACGAAAACCGAAGGGCTGAAGCAGGCCCTCGATCTTCACAGGTTCGATGTCGTTTTCGGCGGCGCGCGCCGCGACGAAGAGAAGTCGAGGGCCAAGGAGCGTATATTCTCATTCCGCGCTCGCAATCACGCTTGGGATCCAAAGAACCAGCGGCCGGAAGTCTGGAATCTCTACAATACCCGAAAGCGACCGGACGAAAGTATTCGTGTGTTCCCGCTTTCGAACTGGACCGAGCTCGACATATGGCAATACATCCATGAGCAGGCCATTCCCATCGTGCCGCTCTACTTTGCAAAAGAGCGACCGGTCGTGAACCGAAATGGCATGCTTTTGGTCGTCGACGACGATCGCATGCAGTTCCTGCCCAACGAACAAATCTCTGCCCGCAAAGTGCGCTTTCGAACGCTTGGTTGTTACCCGCTGACCGGGGCGATCGAGTCGAACGCATCGACCGTTCCCGAGATAATCGCGGAGTTGTTGCAATCTCGCTTGAGCGAAAGACAGGGACGCCTGATTGATACGAGCTCCAGTTCGAGCATGGAAAAAAAGAAGGTCGAGGGATATTTTTGATGCGACACGCAATCCGAAACCCACCCGCGCCGACTAGAACGACCCAAGAAGTGCTACAGGCCTTCGATTCTCAACAGCGTTCGCAGGATTTATTGCGCTTCATCACCTGTGGTAGCGTGGATGATGGCAAGAGTACGCTTCTCGGTCGTCTGCTTTGGGAGACGCAGGTATTGGCGGACGATCAGCTTGAGGTGTTGACGGCGGATTCGAAGCGATATGGAACTCAAGGCGACAACATCGACTTCGCACTGCTGGTCGACGGCCTGACGGCCGAGCGGGAACAAGGCATCACTATCGATGTCGCGTACAGATTCTTCTCGACATCGCGACGGAAGTTTATCGTCGCGGATGCGCCCGGTCATGAACAGTACACGCGCAACATGGTGACCGCCGCCTCGACAGCAGATTTAGCGATTCTGCTGATAGACGCTCGAAAGGGATTGCTTCCGCAAACTAAACGGCACGCTTATCTGGCGTCCTTGCTTGGTGTTCGTCATCTGGTGCTGGCGATCAATAAGATGGACACTGTCGAATACGACCGCCGGATATCATCGCAGCTGGCCGAGGCCATGGCTGACTTTGCAGCGACTCTGAATTTCGAAACATTTGTGCCCATCCCAATCAGTGCCTTAAAGGGTGAGAACATAACGCACCGATCATCGAAGATGGCGTGGTATGACGGCCCAACGTTGCTAGGGCATCTGGAAACAGTCCAAGCGCAGCAGGCGCCCTCAGGTCGGTTCATCTTCCCCGTTCAGTGGATTAATAGGCCCAACGCCAGTTTCAGGGGCATTTGTGGAACGCTTGTGGAGGGCATGGCAAACGTAGGAAGTACAATAAGAAACACCGCATCTGGCGAAGTCTCGGAAATCGCCGAAATAGTCACCATGGATGGACGCAAGGCGGAAGCTACCGAGGGAAGCGCCATTACGCTCTGCCTGAAACGCGACATCGACGTATCGCGAGGAGATGTGCTTTCGTTGGCCGACAATCCGCTGGAGATGACCGATCATTTCGAAGCGACGATTGTCTGGATGGATCAGGATCCAGGCCTTGTCGGACGGAGTTATGATATCAAGCTGTCCACTCAATCCGCTACCGCTTCGATCTCCGGCATCAAATATCGTGTCGACATCAACACGCTCGGGCATGAGGCTGCACGGCAGCTTGCATTGAATGATATCGGGGTCTGCAATGTCTCCGTCAGCCGCCCGCTCGTTTTCGATACCTATGCGCGATCGAAAGCGCTTGGGAGTTTTATTCTGATCGATCGTTTCAGCAGCGCGACCGTCGCCGCTGGGATGATTCGGCACAATCTCAGGCGTGCTCAGAACGTTCATCGCCAGGCCTTATCCATCACCAGGGCAGATCGTGAACGGTTGAACGGTCACGCCGGCAAGGTGATTTGGTTTACTGGCCTGTCTGGATCGGGAAAGTCGACGATCGCCAACGCACTCGAGCGCGAACTTCATATGTCCGGCCGGAGGACCTACATTCTCGATGGCGACAATGTGAGACAAGGATTAAACAAAGATCTCGGGTTCACCGATGCCGACCGCGTTGAGAACATACGCCGGATCGCGGAAGTAGCGAAGCTAATGATGGACGCCGGAATCCTGGTCCTGACGGCGTTTATCTCGCCTTTCAAACGTGAACGGCAAATGGCGAAGGAATTGATAGGCGGAGAGAATTTCATCGAGGTTTATGTTGATACTCCGCTGCAGGTCTGCGAAGATCGCGATCCCAAGGGCTTGTACCGCAAGGCCCGGAGCGGACAGATTCCGAACATGACGGGCATCAACAGTCCGTATGAGCCGCCCGAGCAGGCGGATGTGAAGGTGGATGGTTCCACGCGTGATATCGACGATACCGTCAAGTATCTCCTCGCAATCCTCGACTCCCCCGACCGCAATTGAAGCAGAGCGAATGCGCTCTCGAGACGCTGATGATGTTGTGTTTCAAAACGCCATCCAGTAAAGGCGACGAGTTGTTTAACAAAATCGGCTTTGCATGGGCATGAGAGACGACGTTGCCATCTTGATGGGCACTTTTCAGGGAGCGCGATTTCTTCCCGAACAGTTGGATTCTATTCGCGGCCAAACCTACAGCAACTGGTCGCTGTGGGTTTCGGATGACGGTTCCACCGATACAACGCTCGATCTCTTGCGGTCGTTTGAAAAAAGTGTCACGTCGCCCGTTTGCGTTGTGAACGGGCCTCGTCGGGGCTTCATCCGCAATTTCTTGACGTTAGCCTGCAATCCGGCCATAGAGGCAGCCTATTACGCTTTTTCTGACCAGGATGACATTTGGCATGCCGACAAGCTGGAACGCGCGGTCGCTTGGTTGAAGGAGCAGCCGCCCAGTCTTCCGGCTCTTTACTGTTCGCGAACGCATACGGTGGATGAAACGGGTGTGTCGACCGGGAATTCTCCGCTTTTCACGCGCACCCCGTCCTTCTCGAACGCGCTGGTGCAAAGCATCGGCGGCGGCAATACGATGGTCATGAACCGCGCTGCGCGCACGCTTCTGATTGAAGCCGGCGCTGAAGCAGATATTCCGAGCCACGACTGGTGGGCCTATATTCTTGTATCGGGCGCCGGAGGACGCGTTCGCTATGATGCTAAGCCACGCATCGACTATCGACAGCATGCGAGCAATCTCGTGGGGTCCAATTCCGGTTGGCGAGCTCGGCTTAAACGCTTGCATATGCTGACGCAAAGCCAGTTTTTGAAATGGAATGCCAAGCACGTGGAAGCGCTCGGAAAGGTCGAGCGTCTCCTGACGCCTGAAAACCAAGCTCTCCTAGCAGACTTTCGCAGGATGAGAACGGAAGCACTTCCTATGCGCCTCCGGGTACTTTACAGGTCGGGGCTGCATCGGCAAACGTTTGCAGGCAACTTTGGTTTGTTTGTAGCTGTAATCCTGAAACAGATTTAGACAATAGGTGTAGGCAATGACGGTATTTGTGTCGGGTGGGGCGGGGTTCATTGGCGGTAATTTTGTTCTCGATTGGGTCGCTCAGTCCGACGAACGGATCGTAAACATTGACAAACTGACCTATGCTGGCAACCTCGACACGTTGAAATCGCTCCGGGGGGACGATAGGCATGTCTTTGCGCATAGTGACATCGGCGATAGAGAGTTTGTTGCAAGCTTGCTGCGGACCCACCGGCCGCGCGCGATCATAAATTTCGCCGCCGAGAGCCATGTTGACAGGTCGATCCACGGCCCCGCCGCGTTCATCGAGACCAATGTTGTTGGCACGTTCAACTTCCTCGAAGCGGCTCGCGCGTTCTGGCAGGAGTTGAACGGGGACGAAAAATCAGCATTCCGCTTTCTTCATGTCTCCACGGACGAAGTCTATGGCAGCCTCGGCGCTACCGACGCTCCCTTCAGCGAAAGCAACCGTTATGAGCCCAATAGCCCGTATTCCGCAAGCAAGGCGGCATCGGACCATTTGGTGAGAGCATGGCATCATACGTATGGTCTCCCGGTGCTCACCACCAATTGCAGCAACAACTATGGGCCGTATCACTTCCCAGAGAAGCTCATTCCGCTGGTGATATTGAACGCGCTTGCCGGTAAGCCTCTACCAATCTACGGCGATGGGCAGCAGATACGAGACTGGCTCTATGTGAAGGATCATTGCAGCGCGATCCGAACAGTGTTGGCCAATGGCCGTGTCGGCGAGGTCTACAATGTCGGCGGCTGGAACGAGAAGCCTAATTTAGAGGTGGTGCACACGATCTGCGATACGCTCGACACGCTGAAGCCGCGGCAAAGGGCTGGATCATATCGCGATCAAATTACCTTCGTGAAGGATCGCCCGGGACATGATCGGCGATATGCGATCGACGCGCGAAAGATCGAGCGGGATCTGGGCTGGAAACCTGTCGAGACCTTCGAAAGCGGCATCGAGAAGACTATTTCCTGGTATCTCAGCAATCAGGATTGGGTTACCAATGTGACAACCGGCGCCTATCGGGAGTGGCTCACCCAGCAGTACGAGAATTGACAATGCGTCCCTTTTTGATCACAGGTGCCGATGGGCAGGTCGGCTTCGAGCTGCGGCATGTTCTTGCATCGCTTGGCGATATCGTTGCTTGCGGACGGGCTGAATTCGACCTGGAGAACGAAGCGCATATTCTCTCTTCGTTGGAAGCCACAAGACCTGCCGTCATATTCAATGCGGCGGCATATACTGCAGTTGACCGGGCCGAAACCGAAGCCGCGCGTGCGGTCGCAGTCAACGGTGTTGCTCCGGGCGTGATGGCGCGCTGGGCAGCGCATAATGACTGCCTGATGATCCACTATTCGACTGACTACGTTTTTGATGGCGAGAAAAATTCTCCTTACGTCGAGACCGACGCTACCAACCCGCAATCTGTTTACGGCAAAAGCAAACTGCAGGGCGAGGAGGCGGTTCGCGCGGCAGGGGGGCGTCATCTAATTCTTCGCACCAGCTGGGTTTACGGTCAGCACGGCCACAATTTTCTAAAGACGATTCTGCGATTGGCTTCGGAGCGCGAAACGCTACGAATTGTTGCTGACCAAGTGGGCGCGCCGACATCTGCGGCCCTGATCGCCAATACGACGGCGCGTATAGTGGACAAAATTCTGACGGATAAAAGCGCTGGTTCGGGAGTTTATCATCTCACCTCCCAAGGTAGTGCTTCCTGGTATGATTATGCCTGCCATATCGTTGATAGAGCGACCGCGCGCGGCTTTGGGGGATTGCTGCCGACGGATAGAATCGAGCCTATCTCGACGAACGACTATCCTACGCCTGCAAAGCGCCCGCTCAATTCACGGTTAAATTGCAGCCGGCTTATGGATTGCTTTGACTTGACCCTCCCCGAATGGCAGGAGGGGGTGGATCAAGTGATCAGTCGAATTTTGACGTAGGTGCGATTAGAAGAGTAACCCGTCGTCCCCGGTTTGGATGTCGCCTACTGGCGCAGTTCTGAAATATAGACCTCTCTGGTGGCACCTCAAAGGAATAGAAAGCAATGGCAAAGTCTAGAAAAGGAATAATCCTTGCCGGTGGATCGGGGACTCGCCTCTATCCTGCGACATTGGCGGTCAGCAAGCAGCTCTTGCCCATTTATGACAAGCCGATGATTTACTACCCATTGGCGATCTTAATGCTGGCGGGTATCCGCGAGGTTCTGATTATATCAACGCCGCAGGACACGCCGCGCTTTCGACAGTTGCTAGGCGATGGTGGTCAATGGGGTATAAAACTTGAGTATGCGGTGCAAGCGAGCCCGGACGGACTGGCTCAGGCGTTCCTTATCGGAGAGGGTTTCCTCGACGGTGCGCCATCGGCCTTAGTGCTCGGAGACAACATCTTCTACGGCCATGATTTCGCCAAGCTGCTTCGCGAGGCTGACGCCCGAACCACTGGAGCAACAGTGTTTGCATATCATGTCAATGACCCGGAGCGTTACGGTGTCGTCGAATTTGACGACCAGGGTCGCGCCGTCAGCCTAGAAGAAAAACCGCGTGCGCCAAAGAGCCACTATGCCGTTACCGGTCTTTATTTCTACGACGCTGACGTCATCGATTATGCAAAGGCAATCAGACCGTCAGCCCGCGGGGAGCTCGAAATTACCGACGTGAACAAGCTTTACATGGAATCGGGTAAGCTTGACGTCCAGACGATGGGCCGCGGGTATGCTTGGTTGGACACCGGAACGCATGAATCAATGTTGGAGGCGAGCCACTACATCGCAACAATAGAAAGCCGTCAGGGCCTGAAAGTTGCCTGCCCTGAGGAGATCGCATTCCGGCAGAACTGGATCGACGCAAGGCAGCTTGAACAATTGGCTGAACCTCTGAAAAAGAACGGCTATGGGCAGTATCTCTTGAGCCTTTTGCGCGAGCGCATTTTTTAATTGAAGTTTGGGCTGAGGTATCTGCACGAACATAAGGACCAATTGATCCCATGAGAGCAATTGATACGTCTATTCCCGATGTGAAAATCATCGAGCCCAAAGTATTTGAAGATGATCGGGGTTTCTTCTTCGAAAGCTTCAACTCAGAGAAATTCGGGGCGGCTGTTGGTCGCAATGTCCTATTCGTGCAGGACAATCACAGCCGTTCCGTGCGTGGGGTGTTGCGGGGATTGCACTATCAGTTGCCGCCGTTTGCCCAAGGGAAACTGGTGCGAGTCATATCCGGCGAGGTCTATGACGTCGCAGTAGACATCAGGAAATCGTCTCCCACCTTCGGCCACTGGGTTGGCGCGAATTTGTCGGCGGCGAACAAGCGGCAGCTTTGGATACCTGAGGGATTTGCGCATGGCTTTATCTCCATAAGCGAACACGCAGAGTTCCTTTACAAGACGACGAACTATTACGCACCCCAAAGCGACCGCGGGATTCTCTGGAGTGATCCGGCTATTGCTATCGATTGGCCAGGTCTTGCAGCTCCAATCATGTCTGAGAAAGACCAGCGGCAACCCCTTTTGCGAGATGCCGAGACCTTTGCCTAATGCGTGACTTCAGCATCTCTCCACGTGAAATGGTTGCCTGTGTGTGGCGCAACCGTGCCCTGATAGCTGCCCTGACCAGAAGGGAAGTCGTTGGACGCTATCGAGGATCTATGCTGGGTATATTATGGTCGCTCTTCAATCCTATCTTCATGTTGGGAGTCTACACATTCGTCTTTGGCGTTGTGTTCAAGGCAAGATGGAGCGACGCGGGCGAGTCTAAGGGACAGTTCGCGTTGGTTCTCTTCGCCGGCATGATTGTATTCAACCTCTTTGCCGAATGTGCAAACAAGGCTCCCGGACTGATATTGGGAAACGTCAATTACGTGAAAAAGGTCGTCTTCCCGTTGGAAATACTGGCTGTTGTTGCCGTTGGATCTGCGCTCTTCCATACGTTCGTCAACGTCGTCGTTTGGCTCATTTTTTACCTTGTCGAGGTCGGTGTTCCACAGCTGACGGCCTTGGCGTTCCCCCTTGCGCTTCTCCCTGTTATTTTCTTCGCTAGCGGCCTGGGATGGCTACTGGGCTCGCTGGGTGTCTATCTCCGCGACGTTGGACAGATTGTTGGCATTCTGACTACCGTCGTTATGTTTCTTTCTCCAATATTTTTCCCGGCTTCGGCGTTGCCTGATGCATATCGTCCATTTCTGGCGCTCAACCCCTTGGCCCCGGCGATCGGGCATATGCGAGACGTTCTCTATTGGGGAAAGCTCATGGAGCCCGTGCCTTACCTGGCCTACCTAATCGGATGCGCTGCCTTCGCGTGGATCTGCTTTGCGTGGTTCCAGAAGACAAGGAAAGGCTTCGCCGATGTCCTCTGAAGTCGCTCTCAAAGTCGAAAACCTTTCGAAGGCCTACCAGATCTACGACAAGCCCCGCGATCGCCTACTGCAGATGGTTGCGGGAGGACGAAAGCAGTACTTCAAGGATTTCTGGGCGCTGAAGGATGTTTCCTTTGAGATTGGGAAAGGGGAGACTATCGGTATTGTTGGCCGCAACGGTTCGGGAAAATCGACGCTGCTTCAAATGATCTGCGGGACGCTCAACCCGACAGGCGGCACCGTTTTGGCAAGTGGTCGTATTGCTGCACTTCTTGAATTGGGTTCCGGTTTCAATCCAGAATTTTCGGGACGAGAAAATGTATACCTCAATGCTGCAGTCCTTGGCCTCACGCGTCAAGAAACGGACAGGCGCTTTGACAGTATTCTCTCGTTTTCAGAGATTGGGGACTTCATCGAGCAGCCCGTTAAGACATATTCCAGCGGAATGCTTGTGCGGTTAGCCTTTTCGGTCGCGATAAACGTAGATCCACAGATTCTGATCGTCGATGAGGCGCTGTCGGTTGGCGACGAACTGTTTCAACGGAAATGCTTCTCCCGAATCGAAGCGATTAAGAAGACCGGGGCAACCATCTTGTTTGTGTCTCATTCAGCGGCCGCTGTCGTCGACCTCTGTGACCGCGCTTTTCTGCTCGACAGTGGAGAACTGCTCAGCATCGGCGCTCCAAAGGAAATCGTGGGCAAATATCAACGGCTTCTTTATGCGCCCGAGACTTTGCGAGGCGAAATACGGGAACACATGCAGAAGGCGGGCGTAAGTCTCGACGAAGCCGACAGTCCGAATACAGTTCTCCAATTGCACGAAAATCAAGACGACCTTCCTGAAGCGTTCGACCCTGATCTCAAGCCTACAAGTACAATAGAATATGCCCCCAACGGGGCGTCGATAAATTCGACGCAGATTTGTTCGCTTGCTGGGCAAAGGTTAAATAATCTGAAGCGAGGCAGAAGGTACAAGTATAGCTACAGGGTTACGTTCGATCGAGCAGCGACAAACGTTCGGTTTGGTATGTTGATCAAGACGATAACGGGTTTTGAGATAGGCGGCGCCCACTCGGCTAATAAGACATCGGCTGGTATACCGTTCGTGAGAGCAGGAGAGGTGTATGATGTCGAGTTTCAGTTCGACTGCCGGCTCAATCCCGGGATTTACTTTCTCAATTCAGGGGTAACTGGAGTCGTCGATCAAGTTGATGTCCAATTGCACAGACTGCTGGATATCGACATGTTCCGCGTCCTGCCAGATTCTTCTAATCTATCTACGTCGGTAGTCGATTTTGGCTGCCTTCCCAAAGTCGAGTGCGTATCGTGAAAAATAAGATTATTGTTGTTTTAGGTATGCATCGGAGTGGTACAAGCGTTATCACGAGCGGACTGCGATTATTAGGTGTTGGCCTAGGCGAAAATCTGCATGCCGCCGGTCCTGATAACCCGAAAGGCTTTTGGGAAGATCGCGACTGTCTTGAAATCAACGATGCGCTACTGGAACGAGTTAACTCCGCCTATGATCGTCTCGGCTTCGCTTGGGATGATTTGGGAAACTCAAACGACATTGAGGATCTGAAGTTCAGGGCAATTCAAATAATCAGGCAAAAACTCCAACAGAGTGCCGGCATTTGGGGTTTTAAGGATCCCCGCACATGTCGCCTTTTGTCGTTTTGGCAGGAAGTTTTTCGGGCGTGCGAATGTGAGGTAAGTTACGTCATCGCCGCTAGAAATCCGTTGAGTGTTATGAAGTCGCTGGAGACGCGAAACAATCTCCCGGCTGAAAAGTCCTATATCTTATGGCTGCAACACACACTGCCTGCGCTGCTGCAGACGGAGGGAGCACAAAGGGTTCTTGTCGACTATGACGTCTTTTTGGGAGCGCCGTATGCACAACTCTCGCGCATAGCTGCGGCTCTCGATATGCCCATGCCAGCGCAAGATTCCGCAGAGATGGTAGAATTTGAGGCGGAATTTCTCGATCAGAGTCTGCGGCACACTAGCTACTCTGACGCGGAGTTGAGCCTGGATCGCCGCGCATATCCTGCAGTTTCACGGGTCTATAGGCTATTACGTCAGGTAGCTGACGAGAAGCGAGGTCTCGAGGATCCGGCTGTAGCGGAAGAATTGCGCTCTTATGCCGAGGACCTGCAGCGCGCGTCGTCGATACTGAACTACGCAAGCAGCTTGGAACGCGACCGTGTCGAGCTGTGGGCTCAGCATAAACGCACTGAAGGACAACTGCGCCAAATCATCTCACATCACGAAGTGAGCCAAGAAAAAACCAGACGAGAACTAAACCAAATTCTGGAAAGTACCTCCTGGAGATTGACGAAGCCCCTGCGATTTGTACGGCGTGTCATGGTTGATCGCTCGTCGGATCGTCGTTTCGTTGCCGGCATTTCGCAAGCCATCTGGCATCGGTTTCCGATGCGACCTCACCTTAAGTCACGCTTGAAGGGATGGCTTTTTGAGCGCTATCCTGTGCTCTTTCGTTGGACTGACGCGTATCGCGCGTGGGAAATGATGAATGGCCCCACACGCACCCTTCATGTTGGTCGATCTTTGAACTCAGCGCCGTCCAATGGCGATCGGGCGTATGTCCCTCTGTTGCGTTCTGATCCGCCCGCAGCAGTTCCGGTGCGGCTTATCGCGTTCTATTTGCCCCAGTTCCATTCAATCAAGGAAAATGATGAGTGGTGGGGCGAAGGCTTCACCGAATGGACAAACGTAAAGCCGGCATTGCCCCAGTTTGCAGGACACTATCAACCGCATCTCCCTGACGAACTCGGATATTACAGTCTGCTCGACGCTTCGGTTCAGCGCCGGCAGATTGAGTTGGCCAAGCTATACGGTGTCGGTGGATTCTGCTTTTACTATTATTGGTTCGGCGGAAAGCGCCTGCTGGAACAGCCCATCGAGAATTATCTTGCGGATGAGAGTCTGAATTTCCCGTTTTGCCTTTGCTGGGCAAACGAGAACTGGAGCCGGCGCTGGGACGGCAAGGACAGTCAAATTTTAATCGCGCAGAATCACTCTCCCGAGGACGATCTTGCGGTTGCCGCAGATCTTGCACGTTATGTGCGGGACGAGCGTTATATCCGTATCAACGGCAAGCCACTTATCGTAGTTTACCGTCCGAGTTTGCTGCCTTCTGCAAAGGAAACCAGCGATCGCTGGCGCAACTGGTTCCGCGAGCACGGCATCGGCGAAATTTACCTCGCCTACACACAATCCTTTGAAACAGTAGATCCTGAAAAATATGGCTTTGATGCAGCGATTGAATTTCCGCCTAACAACTCGGGACCGCCGATCATCACGGACCGCGTAAAGAAAAAACATCGGGATTTCGATGGCATCGTCTACGACTGGTCGGTCTTACCAGAGCGAGCCAAGAAGTATCGCGACGTTGGCTATCGCCTCTTCAGGAGCGTGTGCCCCTCGTGGGACAATACTGCTCGGCGCAAGAGCAAAGGGGCTATATTCGTCAACAGTACACCTGATGCGTATCAAGGGTGGCTAGAAGATGCTGTCTCTGAAACTTGCCGAACTATCGATTCAGTCGATGAGCGCATTGTGTTTGTCAACGCTTGGAACGAATGGGCTGAAGGGGCGCATCTTGAGCCTGATCAGAAGTATGGCTATGCGTGGTTAGATGCGACGCGCAGGGCGTTGACCGGCGAGACAGGGTCGATGCGTAAGATCGCCGTTGTGTCCCACGACGCCCATCCTCACGGCGCTCAATTTCTTGCGCTCGGGATGGTTCGGGCCTTGGCGAACGACATGAAGTTCGCGGTCGACACCGTCATTTTGGGGGAAGGGCGTCTTAGCTCCGAGTTCGCAAGCTACTCTACCGTGCACCAATTGTTGCCAGGAGACGATTTCGACGACCGCGCTGAGTTGCTCGCGCAGCAACTTCAAGAGAAGGGTATTCGCAGCGCAATCGTGAACACCACCGTATCGGGCAAGTTCTTGAGAGTTTTGGCCGAACACGGGATCACGGGCATCAGCCTGGTCCACGAGATGCCGGGCGTCATCGAGGCGGCAAATCTTGCCGACCATGCTCGCGAAATCGCGCAGTACGCGGATCGTGTTGTGTTTCCGGCACCTATCGTCGCCGAAGGTTTTCAGCGTTTCGCGTCGATATCGGAAGACAAGGTCGTCATTCGCCCTCAAGGTCTGTGGCGCCGGAATCCTTATAGGCTTCGCGGGGAAGAGATCCGCGCAGAGGTTCGCGCCGAACTTGGCGTTGGCGCAGATGCGCCGATCATTCTGGCTGTTGGCTACGCCGACAGGAGGAAGGGCATCGACTTCTTTGCAAAAGCAGCGATGCACGTTTTGGAGGGGAATCCTTCGGCGATCTTTATCTGGATCGGTCATTGGGACGAAGCGCTTCGCGGCGAGATCAGCGCAATCATCGCCGGCCGCGAAAGTGCATTTCGGTTTCTCGGTTTCGAGCCCGACACTGCTCGCTATCACGTCGCAGCGGACGTGTTTGCGCTAACTTCGAGAGAGGATCCATTTCCCAACGTTGTCATCGAGTCGTTCGATGCTAGTGTGCCGGTCGTGGCCTTTGCAGGCACTGGAGGCGGTGCAGCACTCGTGTCGAAGGTTGGTGGTCAAGTTGTCCCTGCAGAGGATTACAGGGCCTTTGCACGAGCAATCGGCGATTTGTTGGAGAGCCCGGAGAAAGCACGGAAACTTGGACGGGACGCCAGCGCGCTTGCAGATACGAGCTTCGCGTTCCGCGATTACCTCTTTCATCTTTGCGCACTTACAAAGAACGAGCTCCCCAAGATCTCTGTCGTCGTCCCAAACTACAACTATGCTCGTCATCTCCGCGATCGCCTTGATTCCATTGTGAACCAGACGCTGCCGATATACGAGTTGATCATCCTCGATGACGCCTCGACCGATGACAGCATCGCCGTCATCAGCGAATGGGCTAAGGAGCACGCAGTCGAATGCCGGATCGTTGTGAATGACACGAATTCTGGCAGCGTGTTCAAGCAGTGGGCCAAAGGTGTGGAGGTGGCTCGCGGAGACTTCATCTGGATAGCAGAGGCGGACGACCTAAGTGCTCCAGAGTTTCTTGAAACAGTTCTGGCTCCGATGGAACGTGATGCCGAGGTTAATCTGAGCTACTGCGAAAGCCAGCAGATTGACGAAAACGGCCGAAGGCTCTCGCGCAACTACAATGAGTATCTTCGGGATTTCCCCGACAATCACTGGCAAGTGCCGTACATCGCACGTGGTGAAGACGAAATAAGGCAATATCTCGCGGTCCAGAACACCATTCCAAATGTTAGTGGAGTTCTGTTTCGGCGCAATTCAATTGCATCAGTTCTGATCGAACATTTCTGCTCCATTCATGCCTTGAAGCGGGCGGGCGATTGGTTGACTTACGTGCGCGTGTTACAGACGGGAAAGGTTGCGTTTAGTCCCCGCGCGTTGAACTTTCATCGCAGGCACGTGCAAAGCGTCGTGGGCGGCAGTACGGCTGCTGGCCTCATCGATGAAATCAGCACTGTTCAGGGGTTGATCGGAGATATTGTTCAGTTGCCGGAGGAAACGACGGAGAAAGCCGAAGGATATTTGACTCGACTAAGGAACGAGGTGCGAATGTGATTCAATGACCGGACGGAGCACGGAGAGGGGACACATGCCAAAGTTGGCCGAACAGCGTTGCCTGGTTATGGGGGGGTCCGGATTCCTAGGGACCAATCTCTGCCGCGCGCTGGCTGGCAGAGCCCGCGAGGTACGTGCTTTTTCCCGTCATCCGGTGGAAGTGAATAACGTGACGTGTGTGCAGGGCGACTTTGCCGAGCGAAATGACGTCATGGGCGCGGTCGAGGGTATAGATACTGTATTTCATCTTATTTCGACGAATGTTCCGGCTACATCCAATCTCGATTTACTCGGAGATGCAAGTCAGAACATCCTCCCGAGCATTCAGCTACTTGATGCCTGTCGAATTCATAAGGTGGCACGGGTCGTTTTCGTTTCCTCCGGCGGGACGGTGTACGGCGAGGTCGAGAACCTGCCAATACCGGAAAGCCATACCCTTGCACCTATCTCAGGCTATGGAATTTGCAAGCTTGCGATCGAGCGATATCTGCACCTTTATGAAAAGATGCACGGTATCGTTGGGATCACGCTTCGCGTATCAAATCCATACGGACCCTTCCAGGAAGCAAAAAAGAAGCAGGGGGTTATGGGCCACTTCATTTCAAGCGGATTGCGGGGGCAAGCGATTGAAATATGGGGCGACGGGTCTGTCGTGCGCGACTACATCTATATTGACGACGTCGTGGAGGGTCTGATGCTGGCGGCGGAATATACCGGGCAGAGGCGAACGTTCAACGTTGGTAGCGGGAAAGGGTATAGTCTCAATGAAATCATCGCCGCCGTGTCACGATCGCTGGGTATCAATCTTGACGTTCGCTATGAAGCGTCGCGCGCGGTTGATATTTCCAAAAATATTCTTGATTGTAGTTTGGCAGCCCAAGAGCTCGGTTGGCGTGGTCGCTATGATCTGGCCACCGGGATTGATATGACCGTAGCTTGGTTTAGAGATCACGCTCAGCCTAAAATCTAGGACACATAACACGTCGAGAAGTCACGCTTGAGGAACATAATGTTTGTCGACCGGATTCTGAAAAAAGTGCGTGCACAGTTCACGAAGGATAATTGGTTCGAAACTGTCTGCGAAAGCTACAGCAACCCACCAGTGATATTCAGGGGCAGGAAATTGCCTGCATTCCCGCCGGATACAATCCAGATAAATACCACAGGGCAGGCGGGAAGAAAAACCCTGCAAGAGGCTTTTGTCTTTTATGAAGATTGCGTGGGCACCTTCGAAAGACATGGTTCAGCGATAAAGAGTTCGGACAGATTGCTTGATTTTGGAGTTGGCTGGGGCCGCATTGCTAGATTCTTTCTGAAGGAATTGCCGCTTGAGAACATCCACGGTGTCGACGTAGTCGAAAGATCTATCCAAATTTGCCGCGAGACGTTTGGCAGTGACAACTTTAATGTTACTTCGCCGTTTCCGCCGACTGGTCTACAATCGGCTAGCTTCTCTCATGTCGTTGGCTATTCGGTCTTTTCGCATCTCTCTGAAGAGGCCTGCTCCGCATGGATGGAGGAGTTCCATCGCATCCTAGCGCCGGGGGGTGTCATCGCCTTAACAACGCGGGGGCGGCCCTTTTTCGACTTTTGTGAGTCTCTGCGCGGCCAGAATCATTCAGGGTACCTAGGTGCCCTTGCAAGCATCTTCGACGATTTTGGCGCGGCGCGAGCCCAATACGATAGAGGTGAGTTCGTTCATTCCAATCGAAACGGCGTCAACGGTGGAGGAGCCATGACTGCAGATTTCTATGGAGAGACGTTCATACCGGAAAAGTACGCAGGACAGGCTTACGCCCGTCGGTTCGACCTTCTTGAGTTTCAATACGATGCGAGCAGACAGACGCATCCGATCATGTTTTTTAAGAAGAAGTGAGAAAGATTGTTGACACTAGTTATGTCTGCCGCCAAGAAATGCTCTTGACACGTCGTACCAATCTTCTGAGCCGCCCAGGTTTCTAGACTAGCGGAGGCCGGAGTTTTCTGGCTTCTTTCCGGGAGGCAGGTTGGTTACGCCTGCCGAAGTCATCTGCAATGGCCTTGCGCGATCGCGTTGAGATGAATGGTGCATGTGTCGTTGTCGAAGGCGGCCTTGATGAGCATACGTTGCGGACGGTGTTCAGCGCGATACGGGGTTCGGCTTGATCACGCTTCGATCGGATTTACGGATCCTGATTGCTTCCAAGCCGGTCGATTTTAGGAATTATGCGCCGACGATAATTATGCGGAGCCGGAAACGCTGATGGGCGCATTGTCGGGCTTTTCAACATCCATCAGGTCGTAATCTTCAGTGCCGAAAACTGGCTGCCGATTCCGATGAAGCCGCCCCTTTGTTCCGAGATTATTGCGCCCCCGGATTCCGGGATGATCTCGCCCCCTTGAGGCTGGGGTCCTGCTGGCTGTGATTGTTGTCAGTCGATCGTCGTTAGGAG